>JACRDX010000073.1 GCA_016212745.1 Candidatus Falkowiibacteriota bacterium
CAGATTATGTTGTTGCTGGCGCTGACCCGGGGTCAAAATTCAGCCGCGCGCAGAAATTGGGGGTTAAAATCCTGAACGAAAAAGAGTTTTTGCGAATTTTGAAATAAAATTATTTATTAAACGAAATTGCAAACAAGATGACAAAAGATGAATTGACTATCAAAAAGTACAAAAGCGAAAATCCGTGGGGAATGAGCATTTATGTGGATTTAAAAGAATGCAATCTCGCGACAATGACAAACGCGGAAAAGATAAAGCGGTTTGTTGCGGGGCTTTGTGATATCATAAATGTGAAAAAATTCGGCGATACGGTAATTGTGAATTTCGGTGAAAACCAGCGTGTTTTTGGTTTTTCAATGATGCAATTGATTGAAACATCTTTAATTTCTGGGCATTTTGCGAATGAGAGTAGGGCAATTTATTTGGATATTTTTAGTTGTAAAGAATATCCGCCTTACGCGGCAGCTGAATTTTGTAAAAAGTTTTTTGAGGCAAAATCAATGGAAATAAAAATTAATTTTAGATATTAAATTGACAGAATGTTTTTTAAATAGTAAAGTGATTTGTTCGGGAATGGTTTGGTAATTTGACTGGAAAAAGGAGGTTGGTCATGGAGAAGAAGGTGGAATGGCCGATGGATGTTGCTCCGTTTTTTGACGAAGCGCGGGATGTTGTCCTGCGCGTCTTGAAACATGTTCCATTGATGAGTGCGATTTTGGACGATTGGAACGCTGGCCAAGACACGCGCGGCATTGACTTGAAGGGGCCGAGAATCATCTGGGGCATGAGTGATTGTTCTGCGTTTGGATGCGGCAGTTGCAGATTGCTCAACCTGGTCGGCGTTGATGTGCGCAGCGAACTTGTTCAGGACCATGTGCACTATTTTCTTCGTGGAGCATTGTGCTGCGCGACAGAAGAGCACATGTCGTTTTTGCCAGAAAGGTGCCAGCAGAAATATTTGAGCTGCAAGACCATTGAGCAATACAAATCCGCGTTCGTGGCATTTGTCTTGAAGCGTTGCAACACAGAGGAAGAAATGCACGCGGAGCTCGCATGGATTTTCGGCTTTCGCTTGCTGTATTTGAACGAAGATGGCGTTGGATTTGATCGGCATGCACTTTTAGTGAAAGAGTGCGCGATGAGGCGTGAAATCATCGGGCGCGTCATGAATGAGCTTGTTCGCAGGGGGGACATGACGCGAATTCGTTGGTTGTTCATAAACAACTGCTCAAACGAGGATTTTGAAAAAGCAATTGCTGGTCCGAGTCAGGAACAGCAATAATAATTGAGCGAATGTCAGCCCCTCGCTAAAATTTAGCGGGGGAATTTTTTATATTTTATTAAAAAAACCACCATATTTCATTGAATTGGTGGTGGCGTTGCGCAACAAGTTTAGAGCATTTGCAGTAGCTTTTTGTAGTGCTGGCGCAGAGTCATGACGATTTCGGTGTTGACTCGCGCGTGGAGTGAAAGGTCGTCAGAGCCATAACAATCCACGAGATCGATTTTTCCGTCGGCGAGTGTGTTAAAGAAGATGAGTTTTGCGGGATGCGTAAGGAATAATTCTCGTATCTCGTCCATGACAGTTGTTGTCATAGCTATGACAATGCTCGCGCGATTCATGATGTTGCTGGTTAGCGGGCAGGACTCATGCGCGCTCAATTGTGGAATATCAACTTGCAATTCTCGCAAGCTCGGTTCGCTTGCTGACCATTCAGGCTCATATTGCGTTATGCTTTTGTGTCTTGGCGGTTCTTTTTGGGTGCCGCGTGAAATTACTTCGAAGTTCTCTGTCAAGCCGTTGGCTACAAGTAGTTGCTTTAAGTAAATTTCGGCAACTACTGACCGATGAATGCTCCCGTGGCACACAAAAACGATCAGCTTTTTCATTTGTAGACCTCCTTGGTTTTGAGTAATATAATTTTATAGTAAATATTTTTTTGTCAAATATAGTTGACAGAAGATTTTTAAAATAGTAAATTGAAATGTTAATGGTGCTTTAGGCACATACATTTTGCGCTCTGGACAGGACATCATTGGGCGATAATCCATCTAGGGCACAATGTTCTAAATTATTATAGTAAACATTCCACTTTCTTAACTTGCTCTTGAATTGTAGCAATGTTTTGAAGTAA
>JACRDX010000074.1 GCA_016212745.1 Candidatus Falkowiibacteriota bacterium
AAAAAAAAATAAAAATCCGATTGCGCCTGAAATAAAAAAATATTTCAATTCATGCAACAATAATCCATTTTCATTGGCTACCCACAACTTGACAAAAAACACAAAAAAGATTCCGGGAATCATTACTTCGTCCAAAATTAAATAATAGCGAATGTCTGATGTAAAAATAACGACCAGCACGCAGCAAATGAAAAAATTCAAAATCCAAACAACTTCATTGGTCAATGACGCTGAAAAAGAATTAAGATATCCGTACACACACAAAACAGCAAAAAGTCCTGTGAATAATTCAACCAATGGATATTGCCATGAAATTTTTGAACCGCACGCGCGGCATTTGCCTCGCAAAAACAAAAAGCTTATCAGCGGGCAAAGGTCATACCATTTGATTTTTTTATCACACATCAAACAATGCGACGCGCGAAAAACAATTGATTCGTCGCGCAAGGTACGTTCAATCACAACATTCAAAAAACTGCCAACACACAAACCCGTAACAAAAACAATAATATAATAAATCGCAACCATATTTGCTTATATTTTATCACGTTCAATTTAAGATAACAATAAAACCAGCCTACGCTGAAGCTACGGCTTGGTGAAAAAAAATGGGGCATGTTGTTTCAACACGCCCCAACTCGTCAGCGACCCGGCCTCTTCATGCCGCGGAACTGCGCCTCGCGGAGTTCGGCCACGTCCTGCTCAAACCGCGACTTTGGCTTGGGCGCCGGCCGCCTCGGCTCACGCGGCAGGCAGTCCGGGCACAAGTACCGCTCCTTGCCCGTCGCCGTGGCCTCGGCCGCGTTCCGCGCGAACTTCGGGTTGGGCGCGTGGCTGGAGTAGATCCTCTTTCCACACTCGCCGCACGTGACGCAGAACGTCTCCGCGTCCGACACCCGCAAGAAATTGAGCCCGTTGTACGACAGTGAAATGTCCCCGTCCTCGGATCTGCCCTTCGGCAGAAACGACAACGTGTGCTTCGCGGTCCTGCGTTCGGACCTGTTGAACAGCAAGTGGATGTACCACTCGCCGTTCTCCAATGTCCACTTCTGGACGTCCAAATCGAAAATCCGCTCGCGACCACAATCCTCGCTCGGCACGATGCCGAAAAACATCCTGTTGATGTGCTCCACGCCCGTTGTTCCAACAGCGAAGCTCACCGCGGAGTTGTAGTACTCCGGAACAGTCGAGCTCTCCGCAATGAACTGCATACCTCCTTGTGCCGGAACTTTCGCGAGCACGCCCGCGAATTTTCCGACCGTTTCCCTCGCAACAATCCTACGAACCTGATGCAACTCTTTGTTCATGACTTCCTCGTTCATGGCATCCTCCCAAGTTTGGGCATGAGATTTTCCCATGCCCGTTGTCTATTGCCTCAAATCAAAGAACAAATCATCCTATCACATTTCTGCTGTCAAGTCAACCGCTGCTTTAAAATATGGCTAAAATAAGTAAAAAAATGCCCAAATATCTTAAACTTTGGGCTCTTTTGCCTAAATTTCTACAAGCTACGCTGCTACCTTCCTACAAGCTAAATTTGCTAATCAACGCGTCAACAATATCCTCCAAAATTATTGTTTTCCCACTTTGAATTTTGTAAATATGCAACTCAATAAATCCCTTTGCAACAGGAACGATTATTACCTCGCTCTCGTTTGTCCCCTTTTTCACAGCATAGTTAAATCCATAAGTTCCGCCAATATCAATCACCTCTTTTGCGTATTTATCCTTATAATTATCTTTGCTCGCCAATGAAACAACAACATCGCCATATTCTCCGTTCAACTCTTCCCGCACCACGCCATCGCTAAACAAATGCACCTGCTTTTGATATGGCAAATCCAAATATGACCAAGTGTTTGGAAACCAAATTTCAAAACCGTACTTATTAAAATTCATCCACTTAGAAAAATCAATCGCTGCTGGTTGTTCAACATTGGCTTGCCCCGCCAACGGCGGGGTTTTTTGTTCACACAAATCGCAGCTGCAATTTCCAACGCTGGTACTTTGTAATCGCGACACAGCTTCATCAACCTGAATGCTAATATATCGCGTTTCCAAATACATTAGGGCGAACAATGAACTGAATGAAAAGAAAATTAAAACCAATAGGCACACCAAAAAAATACTCAAGCCCTTAAAATAGCTCACTTCTGATTTTGCAAAATTAACCTCATCAACCAACGCGGGATTTTCAATTTTCTTTTTTATTTTTGTTTTTGGCATATTTGTATTTATTATACAACTAATTTGACATGAATGAAAATTGCGGGGGCTGTTTATCCACAACCCTTGATTTAATCATTTGGCGAGTGATGTTCTATGCTTAAATTGAATTATAATTTGAGCGCCGTTTAATCACCACCAAAATTTTTGAATTTTAAATTTCTAATTTTTAATCAAATTTAAATGTCCGAATGTTCCAAACATTACGATTTAGAAGAACGCACTGCCAAATTTGGCATCGCTATAATTAAATTCTCTCAAAGAGTAACTATTTCTTCCTTATCTAAACCGCTAATAATCCAACTGATACGCGCAGCGACTGGAATAGGCGCAAATTATATGGAAGCGAATGGCGCAAGTTCCAAAAAAGATTTCAAAAATAAAATATACATCGCAAAAAAAGAAACGCAGGAGACAAAACATTGGCTGCGCATGATTGCAGAATATTATCCCCAAGAAAAAATTGAATTACGCCGACTCTGGCAGGAAGCGCAAGAATTGACGCTTATATTTAGCAAAATAGTCAGAACAGCGGCGACAAACCAATAAAAACGATTAGCAATTAATCCTTAAAATTTAAAAATTCATTTAAAATTAAAAATTAAAAATTTTAAATTAACGATGTCTCTATGCGCCAAATCTTATTCCTCTTGCTCCTCGTGCTCGCCATTATCATCGCGCTTCAATTTTTTGTTGCGCCGAAACAATCCGACGCCGCAATTTTTTCTCTTGCCAACAACTCTCTAATGTTAATCAACGCGGACAATCAACAAACCATTGCGGCGAACAGCGCGGCTCAACTTTATGACCAACAAAGCGATTTTGCGATTTACGCGGAAACAATTAAAAATCAATTTTCAGCAAGCGAAACCGCAAGTGGCGGCGATCTTTGGTTGATTAATAAACAAGCAACAATTCATAAACAACTCGTGGCAGACACCAAAATTATTGACGCCATCATCGCGCTACGAACTCAGACAATTTTTTATCTGACAACCGATGCTCAATTATTTAGTATGAATTTTGACGGCTTGAACACTACAGCGATTGCTAATAAAGTAATATCTCCAACAATTTCCGCTGATGAACGATTTTTAACGTATCAAAAACTTGACGACAGTTGGCAACCAAATGACTATTTTGAAAATAGCCGCGGCATTTTTATTTTTGATATTACAACAAACAAGGAACGACAAATAACAAATGCTGCCGAAGATTTTGCGCCATTTTTTTCTCCAAAAGCAACAAAAATAATTTTCAATTCTTTGAGCCCAGAAGGGCTGGCGTCGTTCTTTATTGTTGATTCAACTGGCAGTAATCGCAAACAACTAACAAATCTCGGCCAAAAATTTGTCACAAACACAACGGTACCAATACCAACCGAACGCCCCAGCTGGTCGCCAAATGGCAAGTATTTAGTTTTTGAATCTGACAATGAAATTTGGCTATTGGAATTCGCGTCAGATTTAAATTCAATCACACGCAGCCAGCGAATTTCTTTTGGCAAATCACCACGCTGGCGCGCGGATGGTAAAACTATCAGCGTTTTGACCAATGAACATCCGCAAAATATTATTAACCTTGATGTAAATGGCAACCTTATAAAATAATTTCAAAATCCAAATAACAAATGCCAAATCAATGCAAAAATCTAAATGACAAACACCGAAACCAAAACACAATATAACCTTGCTACACGAACGACTACATTTAGTTGCGACGTCATTAATTTTATTAAAAACCTTATAAGAACTCCGTCCAATGAAATTATGATAAAACAATTAATCCGATCAGCAACAAGTATCGGCGCAAATTACGCAGAAGCAGACGGGGCAGAGTCCAAAAAGGATTTTTATCACAAAATTGGCATCTGCAAAAAGGAGTCAAAAGAAACAATGTACTGGCTGCAGCTCGTCGCAACAGAAAATCCTCTGGCCAAGAATGCTGGCCGAGGACTTTGGCGAGAAGCGCATGAATTAACATTAATATTCTCTTCAATAATCAAACGAAAATAATATTTGAACTTTGTCATTTGTCCTTGATTTGTAATTTGATATTTGTTATTTGACATTTTACTTATATGCTTCACAAACTTTTCATCACAATCCTAGTTGTACTTATATTCAGCGTCAGTTTTACAGCAAATGCCGCTTTTATAAAACTCCGCCGGCCGCTAAATATAACGATTGGCGATGTTTTCAGTTCATACTATGACAATGACAAAACCACGGGTTTAAAAACTTATTATTGCGGCACAGATTTAACATACAATGGCCACAAAGGAACAGATTTTCTTGCTGTCAAAGGAACACAAATATACGCGGCAGCAAAAGGCGGGCTTTATTATCGCTATGACAATTGCCCCAACCAAGGCAGCCCTACCAGCACTTGCGGCAGCGGCTATGGCAATCACGTCAAAATTGACCATGAAAATAACACGACAGATGGCATCGGCGAAATCACAATTTACGCCCACATGACAAAAGCAACTGTGCCGTGGTATCAATCACTGTTATGCGGCGCGAAAATTGGCAAAACAGGCACTTCCGGAAAATCAACTGGCCCGCATTTGCATTTTGAAATAAAAAAATACGGATACCCTTATGATGATCCGTTTTCCGGTTCTTGCAGCGGGTCAACGAGTTTTTGGGTTAATCAATCAGCCGGCGTGCCGACGACTGCTTGCGCTTTGTAAATTTGCGCGACAATATTCCATCAAATCCTCCAAAAAATCATCAACTGCCCCGAGCAGCAGCTCGCGCTCTTTCATCGCAATCGCGCGAGTTGCTTCATCAACATTATTAATGTCCATTTTATAAACCATTTTCATTCGCGCCATCAAGCCAAATAATTCTTTTTCTATTTTTGCTTTTGCTTTTTCATCAGACACAACGTTTAAAAATAACTGCGCCTCACCAAATACTGAATTAGACCAGTTCGTACGATACTTATTATATTTGCCGCACCAATATTTCATTAGTTTTTTAAAATCATAACCTGCCGCATGTAAATGTTGAAGCAATCGTTCACCGCCCTCCATTGCTTTGAAATCATCTGCGCCAACTTCTACCAATGGAATATGCTTCTCAATAAAATTTTTCATTAAAAATTCTTGAAATGTTCGCAGCACTGCAATTTCTGCTCCAATTGCCACGCCTTCTTCTTCAATGTCATAAACATCGCGATCTTCACGCTTTTCCAAAAAGCTGGCCTTTTGCGCTGACCAATAATTTTTCAATTCATCAAATTTTTGCAACCAAATTCCAAAATCTGGCACGTTTTCGTGTTGCTCTGTTACCGGTTGTTCTATTTTTGGGAAAGGTAAGATTGTTGTCATAAATAATTGGCTGTTGGTTTGGGCATCGATGTAAGTTTCGGTACGCGGTTGTCGGTTTTTATAAAAAATCCGAATGCCGTTTGACGTTAACCGAAACGGACTTCGATACCATTTACCGTTAACCGACTAATCCCAAAATATCTCTGCCAGTTATTAAAACAATAAGTCCTATCAACAATGCGAAGCCAACGGTATGAACCAAATTTTCAATTTTTTGGTCAATTGGTTTGCGCCGTAATTTTTCAATCAGTAAAAACAACGCGCGACCGCCATCTAAAGCTGGAAACGGCAAAAAATTGATAATGCCCAAATTGATTGATAGCAATGCTGTGAATTGCAACAAATAAACAAGCCCCATGCGCGCAGCCCGCCCTGTAATCACAGCAATGCCAACCGGACCAGCAACATCAACTCCAATGGGCGCGGAAATAATTAAATTTTTTATTACCAAATAAAGACCTTGGATAATAGCGCCTGTTAACAACACCGTTGTTTTGGCGCCAATCCACAAACTATATGGAAATTTGTAAGTGACAATTCCAGTTGCGGTCAAACCAACGCCAAGCGCCGCGCCGTCAGCGCCATCCATTTTTGTTGGCACAATTTTCAATGTTTGCGTCTCATCCATTCTTGTAATTTGCACAATAACTTCTTTTCCATCTTTGTTTTTTAACGCGGCGCGCACTTCGTCAACATTTTTAATCGGCGCGCCGTTAACTGAAGCAATTACATCTCCCAATTTCATCCCGGCCTCGTCGGCTGGCGATTTTGGCACAATCGCGATTATTTGCACAGCTGGCTCTTTAATTGATTTTATAAAACGAGAATCGCCTTCGTCAATGCCTTGCGGCGCGCCGATGGAAAAAATTAACATTAAAATAACGGCCGCAAACAAAAAATTCATGGCAACGCCAGCGCTCAAAACCACAAATCGTTGCCATGGTTTGCGGCCGCTAAAACTGTCTTTTTCTTCTTTATTCTCGCCATCCTCGCCTTTTATTTTTACAAATCCACCGAGTGGAATCCAATTTAACGAATAAATCGTGTCTTCTGATTGAGCATTCACATTACCCCAAAAAAACTTTCGCTTGCCATCAACTTTTTTCAGGCCACAAATTCTCGGCGGAAAACCAAATCCAAATTCATCGGATCGTATACCCAATTTTTTCGCGACAAAAAAATGCCCCAGTTCATGAACAAAAACCAAAGCGCCTAAAACTAAAATAAAAACAATAAGTGTTAGCATATCTTTTAATGATACCACAAACGTAATAACCTGCGCAACGCAGCGCGTTGTCATTGCGAACAAATCGCTTGCCAGCCCGTAGCGCAGCGGAGGATGGCGGCAATCTCGTTTAATTTCTCCTCCATCAACTCCATGGTCCGCGCTTCTAAATTTAACCGCAAAACCGGTTCAGTATTTGAAGGTCGGACATTGAACCACCATTCCAACCTACCTGCCGCGTCCTTAAACTCAAAGCTCATTCCATCAAATTCCTGAACCAAATTCGCGCCAAATCGTTGTTTTAATTTTTCCAAAACAACATTTATATCCGCAACTTTAAAATTCGTCTCTTCAATTTTGTGATACATTTGAAACTCTTGAACCAACGTTGAAAACTGCTTGCCGCTTCGCCCGTCTTGCGCCGAGGCTTCGCTCAGCATTTGCAAAACAATCAACGCCGCAATAATCCCGCTGTCCGCGCGAAAATTGTCACGAAAATAATAATGCCCAGAATGCTCGCCGCCAAAAACCGCGCCAGTTTCTTTCATCACTTGTTTTATAAACGAATGCCCGACTTTTGTCATAATCGCTTCGCCCCTAAGCGATTTAACCAGTTCTGGCACAGCTTTGCTAACAGTCACTGAATAAATAATTTTTTCGCGCGGAAATTTTTCCAACATTTTTTTCGCAATCATTGCCGTAATAAACGAACTATCAACCATTTCGCCGCGTTCATCAATAAAAAACACACGGTCAGCATCTCCATCAAACGCCAATCCCAAATCCGCAGCCTCAACTTTAACCCGCTCAATCAATGCCAAATTGTTCTTTTTTTCAATCGGGCTTGGCTGGTGATTTGGAAAATTTCCATCAAGCTCAAAAAACAATGGGGCAATTTGAATGGGCAAACCGTGAAAAACCGCAGGAACCATTTTCCCTGCCATTCCATTTCCCGCGTCAATAACAACTTTGAGGGGTTTTAACTTGGATTTATCAATAAAATTTTGGCAATGCTGCTGAAATTCATTCAAAATATTTTCATTTTTTTCAATTAAACCAATTTGCGCTGCGTCCACAAATTCATTTTTAACAACCAACTGTTT
>JACRDX010000008.1 GCA_016212745.1 Candidatus Falkowiibacteriota bacterium
TGTTTTGGAGAAACTTTTTTGCGCGCGCTCATCACGGTTTGCGCAGACATGATTACTTTTTCGGCTGTTTTATTCATATATTCCTATTTAAAAGCGTAGCAAAATTGCCATGCCGCGTCAAATATACATTCGCCCTTTTAATTTTTAAAGTATTTTTGTTGCAAAGATTCCGGGAACTTCTCAATCGCGTATCGCAACATCACGCGCGGCATCTTGCGAAAATGTTTGTTCAAAAAATTTTTTTCAACTGACAAATCTCGCTTGCCGATTTCCCGCAACATCCAACCAACTGCCTTATGAATCAAGTCGTGTTCGTCGTTCAACAACATTTCTGCAATCATCAATGACTCTTCAAATTTTCCGTTTTTTATAAAATAAAAAGTCGCGAGCATTGCGATTCTGCGCTCCCACAAATTTTTTGATCGCGCCAGCTGATTTAACAATCCCTGCGCCTCAATGTGATCATTTTCAAACAAAAACGCGCCCAAAATATTTGGCGCGGACAAATCCACCAAATCCCAATTATTTACAAACTTTGTATTTTTCAAATAAATTTTAACGATTTGTCCGCGCAATTTTTCATCGCCTCTTTTAAATTTATTTTTCAAAAGAAACAATGCGCATTGCCGCTCTTCGTGAATTTTGCTTTTTAACAATTTTCCAACTTCAACTAACGGTAAATTAAAAAATTTCTTTGCAACCAACCTGACATTTGGCACCGCAACTCCAATAAAAACATCGCCGTCGCCATATTCACCCTTGCCAGTTTTGAAAAATCTTTGCAAATTTTTTGCCTGCTTTTTATTCGCAAATTTTCGCAATTTAACTTGCGCGTCTTTGTGCGTCATATATTTTAATATTACAACATTCCACGAAAAAATAAAAAGCGGGTCTCGATGTTTTGAGAACCCGCAGAAGCTCAATCCGTTGACACGATGACAATAGCCCCGCAGCCATTGAAACCATCGGATTGCGCTCCGTTCCTTGAAAGACGTAGCGCAACTTGACTACGTCTCTACCCGCACTGAAATGCCGTCAACGAACCGTTCCAGCGGGATGAGCCCTTGCTCGCGCGGCAAAGTCACCTTGAACCCGCGGCTGATCAGCACAACGGCCACGTCATTGGCCGCACCGCGAGTTAGCCGCAACCGTTCAGGAATCTGATTCACTTGAATCCGTCGTTTTCTGGCAATGATTCCCCGCACTTCAGACAGCACCTCTTCTCTGCTCATGCACACCTCCATCTGTGAGTGCGTATTTATACTAATTCAAAAAAAAGAAATCGTCAACATTTGCCAAAAATGACCAGTTCGCCTATTATACATTTATATCAATATTATCAATATGCGCGTCCCATTTAGAAAAGCTGAAAAAAGTGTTAAGTCCACCTTTGACCCATTCATTACAAAGGCAAAATTTGACGAACTAAAAATAAAATTGGAAAAATTGAAAAAAGCGCAGCCGGCCGCCATTGAAGAAGTGCAGCGGCTCGCGCAAATGGGAGATTTTTCAGAAAACGCCGCTTACCAAATGGCAAAGGGCCGGCTGCGCAACATTAATCAACAGATTTTAGAATTGGAAAATCAACTGGCGCACTCTGAATTAATTACGCCTGATTCTGACACAAGCTGCGTCCGCGTTGGCCACAAAGTCACGGTTGAATCCAACGCGCAGCAACGAACATATCAAATTCTTGGTTCAGCAGAATCAAACCCAACGCTAAATATAATTTCGCAAAATTCACCGCTTGGCAAAGCTTTGCTTGGCAAAAAAATTGGCGATGTCATCATCGTCCAACTCGCAAACAAATCTGTTGAATACAAAATAATCAAAATTGAATAATTTTATCCCTTTATCACAACCAACGGATGCAAACGGGCAATTTTTTTTGCAATTCCAACGTCGCATATCACATTAACCACATCATCAACGTCTTTATATGCTAGCGGCGCTTCTTCAGTAAGCCCGCTCTTTGAGCCGACATTTACAATAATACCCTTTTCATAAAGATCCTCGCGAAGAGCTGCTGCTGTCACCTGCTTTTTCGCTTGCGCGCGCGACATACGTCTGCCAGCGCCATGGCAAGTTGACCCAAAACTTTCAGTAAGCGACGCTTCTCGTCCCAGCAACACATATGATGCTGTGCCCATGCTGCCCGGAATGAGTACGGGCTGGTCTGCAAACGCGCGCGTCGCCCCTTTCCGATGAACAATAACTTCTTTTTTAGCGCCATCTATTTCATATTGTTCAATTTTGGCGATGTTGTGCGCCACATCATATACAACCAACAATTCAATCGCTTCTTTCCATACTCGCTCAAACGCTCTTCTGACTTCAAAGGTAATAAACTGCCGATTTGCCCATGCAAAATTCGCAGCCGCTTTCATTGCCGAAAAATATTGCTGCCCTTCTGCTGAAAAAAACGGCGCGCATGCAAGCTCGCGATCTGGCAACTTTATGCCATAAGATGGCATAACACGATTCATAATCCGCAAATAGTCTGTTGCCACCTGATGGCCAAGCCCGCGCGAACCAGTATGTATAAGCACCGTCAATTGATTTTCAAAAAGATTTAGTTTTTCTGCCCCGTCTTTGTCAAATATTTTTTCTACATATCCAACTTCAATAAAATGGTTGCCAGCGCCCATTGTTCCGAGCTGATCTTGCCCGCGCGCTTTCGCGCGCGCAGAAACAAACGCCGAATCAGCGCCAGCAAGCACGCCATTTGATTCAATGTGTGCCACATCATCTGCGCTCGCATATCCCAGCTCAAGCATTCTTTGCGCGCCACCAACAAGAATTTTATCCAAGTCAGTTCCTTTAACCACGAGCCCGCCGCCACGTCCTAATCCAGACGGTACTTCTGCGAAAATTGATTGCCCCAAATCATTCAAATGCAGAGCCGCATCATTCTTATTTAAATTTGTCCGCAAAAGTCGCACTCCACAATTTATATCATATCCAATACCACCCGGAGAAATAATTCCATCTTTTGTATCAAACGCGGCAACGCCGCCAATTGGAAATCCATAACCCTCATGCGCATCTGGCATTGCAAGCGCCCATTTTTGTATGCCCGGCAATGTCGCGACATTTACAAGCTGCTCAAGTGACTTATCGCGAACAATTTCATTAAGCATTTTCTCGCTCGCATAAACACGCGCTGGCACTCGCATATCACTCCTGAAACTTTTTGGAATTTCCCAAAGCGTGGAATTTATTTTTTTGAATTGCGATAGTTCAAACATAAAATTACTGCGCACCCTTATATGTCAAAAACAATCGTAGTTGTCCATTGCCCATCATTATTTTTTTTAACATTCGCTTCATGATATGTGACCGCTTTAATATCCTCGCCAAATGATTCAATGTTATATCCTTCAAGCTCGGCTTTAAGCGATCGTTCCGAAAGCGCTTGAAACACAACTTTAGTATATGCCTCGTGTTCAGTGCTCATCATTGCAAGCGCCTCATTTAAAAAATCCACGAGCAGCGCAGTTGTGTCTGCTGATTCAATCTCAATCTCTCTTTTGACAATGGCCGTTGATCGCGACTTTATTGGAGTCATGATTTCAATCATGCCCAAAAGTGCGTCTCCAAAGAGTTCATTCAACGTTTTTCCTTCAACGTTCATTCGGATATCGGCCGTATGTTCGCGAAAACAATATGGCATATTATTTGTATTTTTCCACTGTAAATGAATAAAGTTCAAAATCATCTTTTTCAATGTTTATTCCGCCCTTTTTGCTGGCAATGGAAATCTGTTCAGCAACGCTATCCACTCCTTCCAAGTTAGGCAGCAATAAGCCGCGCCTGCCATCAGCGGTTGCCACAATTACACCGTATTTTTTTGCGTCTAACTTTTTAATGTCATCAACGAATTTGGGCTCGCTCAAAATGCTTACCTCGTAATTCAAATTTGGCAATTCATCTG
Organism: Candidatus Falkowiibacteriota bacterium; assembly: GCA_016212745.1. GTDB lineage: Bacteria > Patescibacteriota > Patescibacteriia > UBA11705 > JACRDX01 > JACRDX01. Next base: position 3,935 of record JACRDX010000008.1, read on the forward strand.
CTGTAATTTTTGAAAATCTGGTATCGCGCGAACACGCAGCAATTGCGTTGCTAATCAACTCAGCAGCAATATTGTCCTCTGTCGCAATAAAAGTTCCAATGCAACTTCGCAATTTTTTATTGTTAAAAATGGTCACAAAAACTCCAGCGCGCTGATTATAAAATTCTTGCGGTAAATCATCTGGTGCTTTAATTATTTTTCTACCTTTAATGTATGCCTCAACCGCGTCCTGCGCCAATTTTATATATTGATTCATATATTTCCAACGTACACATACTTTAAACCTTCCTCTTTGCCAATAGTTTGCACCTTTTTTATTTTTTCAACCGGCGTGTCTGGCAAATACTGCAGTTTCCAAGAAATCGCGCCTGAAAAAGCGCTTATGTGCCATGGAACAAAATCGCCCAATTCGTTTTTGATAAATCGCGCGATTCTTCGCAGCATTTGCTCGTCATCAGATAAAGTGGGAATCACCAACGTGGTAATTTCTACCCACACGCCCGCCTTAACCAATCGTTTACAATTATCCAAAACAGGCTGAACGCGCGCCCTGCAATTTGTTTTATAAAATTCATCATCAAATGATTTTATATCAACATTTATCGCGTCAAGATATGGAATAATTGCGTCCAAAACTTTATCAGACATAAATCCATTGGACACCCACACATTTTTTAGCCCAGCTTTTCTTGCGAGAATCATTGTATCCAATGCATATTCCCAAAAAATTGTTGGCTCATTATAAGTATAAGCGATTGATTCGCACCCATTGGATTTTGCCAATTGAACAATTTTTTCTGGCTCCAAATCTCGCCCCCAATTATTCTTTGCCATGTCTTTGCCGGAGATTTGCGCAATATCATAGTTCTGGCAATTCGCGCATTGAAAATTGCAACCAAAAGTGCCAAACGAAAAAGCCTTGCTTCCCGGCAAAAAATGAAAAAGCGGTTTTTTCTCTATTGGATCAATGTTGATTGCCGCAACTTTTCCGTAGGTTAAAAGATATAATTTACCTTTTACATTTTGCCGCACCCTGCAAATTCCCACGTGACCGTCGCTAATTGTACAAAAATGATTGCACGCCTCGCACTGACATGCGCCGTTCTCCTTGGTTTTATATTCACAGCATTCTTTCATATTCCGTATTTTATTATATCATTTCCAGCTTTTCTAAACAAAAAAACTCGAAAATTAGTTCGAGTTTTTTTGTTTGGCTCCGCGGGTCGGATTCGAACCGACGACCTACTGGTTAACAGCCAGCCGCTCTAACCAACTGAGCTACCGCGGAATAATTTATGCTTTTGATTGTTGACGCGGTGGCGAATATAACCAACTGCTTGCCCCGCCAAAGTCTTACGTCGGCGGGGAGCTACCGCGGAATAATTTTTGCATTACCGCACAACAACGTTAGCCGCATTATAACAGAAATTTAAAAAATTTCAAGTACCAACATTGGATATTGGGAATTAGTAATTGGTAATTTCTAATAATAGTCTTTCAATTTATCAATGCCCGGGAATTTTTGTAATTTTTCCAATGCCTTTGCTTCAATCTGACGAATGCGCTCGCGTGTCACATCAAACTCCTGCCCCACTTCTTCCAACGTGTGCGTGACACCATCCATCAAACCAAAACGCATTTCCAAAATTTTCTGTTCGCGCGGCGCGAGATCTTTAATGATTTCCTTAACATAATCTCGCAATAATTCCAAAGCGGCCGCGCGATCAGGACTTACATTTTTTACGTCCTCAACAAAATCCCCAAGCGTTGAATCTTCGTCATCATCGCCCACTGACGTTTCCAAAGAAATCGTATCCTGCGAAATTTTAATAATGTACCGGACTCGCTCCAAAATTTCATCCATTTCCGCCGCGATTTCTTCTGGCACTGGCTCACGGCCAAGTTCCTGCACCAGCCGGCGCTGAATTTGGCTGAATTTGTTTATTGTTTCAACCATGTGAACAGGAATACGAATTGTGCGTGACTGGTCAGCCAACGCGCGAGTAATCGCCTGCCTAATCCACCACGTCGCGTAAGTTGAAAATTTATAACCCTTTTTATATTCAAATTTTTCAACGGCACGAAACAAACCAATGTTACCCTCTTGAATCAAATCCAACAATGACAAACTTTTGCCAACAAATTTTTTGGCAATAGAAACAACCAAACGCAAGTTTGCTTCAATTAATTTTTTCGCAGCTTCTTTGTCGCCATAATCTTTCCGTTTTGCCAGCGAAATTTCTTCTTCACTGTCCAGCAATGGAACTTGCCCGATTTCATGCAAATACATTTGAATAGAGTCAGCAGTAAGTTCAGGAAGTTCAAACCCGCCGGTGCTTGTTGTTCGCACTTTCGGTGATTCGCGCTTTTGCGCTGGTCCTGCCATAGGCAAGATTTTTTCAACAAAAAGCGCGCTTTTTGGTTCAACTACTTGCACGCCGATTGCATCCAAATCATCCATCATTGTTTCATATACTGAAACATAATCTTCAATTTGCGGAAAAGTTTTTAAAATTTCTTTTTCGGTCAAAAATCCGCGCATGCGGCCTTTTTCAATCAATGCCTTGATTTGCTGTTCTGTCGGCGGCACGGCCTTTGGCTGTTTAACAACTTTTTTAAATTGCGATTTTTTGCTAACAACTTTATTGTGTTTTGTTTTACGAATAACAACTTGCCGACGAGATTTTACTTGTCGTTGTTGTTTATTGCCAACACGCTGCTTTGTTCCGACACGAGCAGGCATCCCACGCTTGCTTTTAACAAAACTTTTTTTAATCTTATCTAAAATTTTAGCCATAATTGCGATAGCTCGGTTATCGGGAGTGGTGTCGATGTAAGTTTCGGTAAACGTTAGACGAATAACGAAACGTGCATCAATACCAAAACCGCTAACCGATATCCACCTCTAATCACCAATTGCTAATTTTTGTTTTACCAAATCCTGCAGTTCCAACATTAATTTGTCCAGCCGAACTTTGTCCGCGCTTCCAATTTTTTCAATTTCTCGTCTCAATGTTTCTATTTTTTGTTCAAAATAATGTTTTTTTAATTCATGAATGGTCAGAATCAATTCGTTCTTCAAATCTGTTTCAGAAAATCCTTCGCTCCTCGCTTCAGCGTACAATATAACGCTGTTTAAATACAAAGAATCGCAAATCTTCTGATTTGCTAAGCATTGGTCTAATTTTTCATTTTTATTATAACACAAGATTAAATTTTCATATAATTTTTCCAGTTGCAGCTCTGGCATCATATCTGGTGCGAACAAATTGGCAGTGTAATCCAAAAATTCAGGCCGTTTAATCAACAAACCAACAAGCTGCTCACCAAGCACAATGTATTTATTGCGCGTTGAAATAATTGGTTGTTGTTGAATTTTATTAACTGGCTCGTTTTTCTTTGTCTTTGCTGGCAATGCGTCGCGCAATAATTTTTCATCTATTCCGATGTCTGCGGCCAAACGTTTTATCCAATAATCTTTTTCAACGACATCATCAAGCATTGCTATTTTTGCCATAAAATCTTTTGCCGCTTTTTTGCGACCATCAACGTTGTGCAAATTTTGGGTCAAAACCAATTCCTTAAAATAAAACTCCATGGCACTGATGCTGTTTTTAATCGCGTCAAGCCAAAGTTGTTTGTCTTTTTTAATACAGTCATCAGGGTCTTTGCCAAACGGCAACTGAACAATTTTTGTGTTCAAGCCGTGCGCCAAGACCAAATCAATGGAACGGCCAGCTGCTAATTTGCCAGCAGCATCCATATCAAAACAAAGCGCGATATTGTTTGTGTAGCGCTTGATCAATGTAATTTGCTCCATTGTCAGCGCTGTGCCAGAACATGCGACAACATTTGTGACACCAGCTTGATGCGAAGCAATCACATCCATATTGCCCTCAACCAGCACAACTAAATCAGCGCTGCGGATAGCTGATTTTGCTTTGTCCAATCCATACAGCACGCGGCTTTTATTGTACAGCGGACTTTCGGGCGTGTTCACGTATTTTGCGACTTTTTCATCGCCTTTTAAAATTCGCCCGGTGCAGCCGATCACGTTTCCATGAATATCCCAGATTGGAAACATTATACGTCCGCGAAATCTATCATAAAATCCATAACCAGTTTCTTTTTTCACAGCAAAGCCCGCCTGAAAAATTTCAGTTTCTGTGTATCCCTTGGCTTTCAAAAAATTCAACAAATCATCCCACGAATCCATCGCAAAACCAAGCTGAAAATTTTTAATTGTCTGCATTGAAAGCTGCCGCTGTTTTAAATAATCAAGCGCAATTAACCCGTCAGACATTGTCAAATTGTCTTGCCAATGTTTAACGCTGAACTGACAAATATCCAGCAACCTTGTTTTTTGGCTAATGGCTCGCGGGTCTTGCTTTTGCAAAATTACACCTGCTTTTTGCGCGAGAACGCGCAATGCTTCTGGAAAATCAGTGCCTTCTATTTTTTGAATAAAAGTAAAAACATCGCCGCCAGCGCCACAACCAAAACATTTAAAAATTTGTTTGTCAGAACTAACAAAAAAAGACGGCGTTTTTTCATTGTGAAACGGGCATTTGCCGCGCCAGTTGTTCGCGCCAGCTTTTTTCAGTGGAACATATTCGCCAACCAGTTGAATAATATCCAGCTTTTGTTTAATTTCTTCTACTGGATCTAACATAACCTTTATCTTTTCATTTTAGCTCATTTATGCTAAAATTCAAGACAAGAGTGTGTCCACTCCATGTTACGAAAAAAAACACGGAAGGTTCGCCTAGTGGTCTATGGCGCCCGCTTGGAAAGCGAGTAGGCTTAACCGCCTCGCGAGTTCGAATCTCGCACCTTCCGTTTTTTATTTATATTTTATTTTATTGTTTCAACGCTGCTTCAATTTTTTCTTTCAACGTGTCGTAAGGATAAGCGCCGCTAACAACTTCGCCATTTATAAATGTTGCTGGCGTGCCAGAAACTCCAGCGGCTGACGCTTCTTTTATATCATTGTTGATTTTATCAGCGTATTTGTCACCATCTAAACACGCATTGAATTTTTTTGTGTCTAATCCCAATTTTTTCGCGGCAGCTTTCCATGTGTCAACACTCATTGTTGCCGTTTGGTTAGCATCAAACGCCTTATCATGCATTTCCCAAAACTTTCCCTGCTCACCTGCGCACTCTGCTGCCATCGCGGCCTTAAACGCGTTTTCATGAAAACTCAAAGGAAAATGTCTAAAAACAAACTTGGCCTTGTCTTTGTAATTTTTGTAAACTTCATTCATTGTCGCATAATGCTTCAAACAAAACGGACATTCAAAATCAGAATATTCAATCACCTCAACTTTTGAATCTTTGTTTCCGCGAACATATTCGCTGTCTTTAATCGCCACAACCGGTTGATTCACAGAGTTGTCTTCGTTCACAACCGCCTTTTCATCGCCCGCTGCCTTTGTTCCGTCAGTTGTTCCTTGCGCGAAAACAATTACCAACAAGATAATAAATCCCAAGACACTAACCGCCGCCATTCCAGCAAAAAAGCCAGAAAAAAAAGTTAACTTATTGTTTGTTTTTTGTTCATCCATAAATAATTAATTTTGAATTTTGAAATCAGAATTTTGAATAAATTTTCAAAACTGAA
>JACRDX010000006.1 GCA_016212745.1 Candidatus Falkowiibacteriota bacterium
ACAGACAGAAATTGTGGAAGAGAAGATTTTTGATGCGCTCACAAAGCGGAAAACGCCACGAGATTTTTACGATCTCTATATCATTATGCGAAAAGGCATGCTCTCTCTGGAGCAGAAGAAAAAACTTGCAGGAATTAAAGATAGCGTTATTGCAAATGCAAAACAGATTAATTTTAAGACGGAGCTCGGTGCACTTTTACCAGTTGATCAGCAGGGGATTATACGGGATTTTTTAGCGACGTTTGAGCGCGAACTAAATAATCAGTTAAGTGGGATATAGAATTTTTTTATTAGGTTTTAGGAATGGTTTTAGTATTTAGACTTGACATAATAGACGCGATATGCTACGCTTTGAAATCAATTGAGAACGGATTTAATTCCTTGCTCAATTGATGAAATAACTCTTGTACAACCAAATAAGGAGGCAAAAATGGAAAAAGCGCGCGAACAAATCTTGCAAAATGTTCAAGAGGTCTTGCAAGAAGCAGTTTGTATTTCTAGTGCTAGGGTTTACGGATCGTGGCTCTATAACGAACGATCCGTGGACATGGATGTTGCGATCATGGTGAAAAGTGATTTCGGCGTCATAGACTCCCGGCACTATCGGGCACTACGCGATTTACGAATTTTATTGTGTGAGAAAACCGGACAAGATATTGATCTTGTTCCGCACACGGACGACGAGTTCACTGATCGCAATTCACCATTATGGTACCCGAGGTACAACCCATCTCTGGTATTCGGACGTAACTTGAAAGGCGACTTCCTGATCGTACCTATCAGTACGTCAGCTCACTCTTTCTCCTTTTCCGATCTGACGGCATATGTATTGTATGACAACAGGACAATCTGCCGTCGGCAACTCGTTAGATCGTTTAATGGAGAAGAGGACAGGATCTTTGTGAGTAAACTACTTCACGGTCCCGGGAATGCGCTTACCTACCAATCCTGCAAGCACAGGATGGATTACACCATTCCTCCGTCAAATCTTGAAGGATGTTTTGAGACATTTGACAGGATTTATGGAGTGGATTCTTCGCTGGCGATGGCCTTCCTCCATGTGTGTAAAGAGTCCATCGATTTTGAGCGTGGTGTTTTGCTTATGAATTGGTACGAGAACTTGGTTAACATGATTCTCCATGGCGATCAATTCAGAGCAAACTATCAGCGACTGTGCAGCTTACTTGGCGAGCGTTGATCAAAAATAATTACCCTCGCGGGGACTATCATGTGTCTTGCGAGGGGCTTTTTTATGTTATAATATGATAAAATCATACTTATGCAAATAGATTTACACACCCATTCATATTTTTCTGATGCCGAATATTCTCCTGAAGAGGTGATTGCGGAGGCAAAAAAAAGAAAGGTTTCAATACTTTCAATCACCGAGCACAATTTTATTCCGGAAACAGAAATAATAAAAGAGTACGCAAAAAAAAATAATATAGTTTTTATTGAGGGGATAGAAATATCCACCGTATGGAGAATATTGGGTTCGACAACTTCTCTGCACGTTCTTGGATATGGAAAAAAACTTGACAGCGGGTTACTTAATAAGAGCTTAAAAAAAACTATAGACGGGTATAACAACCGAGCCTGTGCCATAATTGATAAACTTAATAAAGCATTTCCGGAGCTTGCACTGGACTTTCAATCGTTAAAAGTCAATAGCAAGGAGGCATACGTGAGCAGGAATACATTGGCCAGGTTGCTTGTTGAACATTTTAAAAATACCCTTTCCATTGAGGAGGTTCTAAAACAATATGTTTTTGTGGAAGAAGACGATTCTTGGATGATGACGCCGGAGGAAAGTTTTAAACTTATTACCACTGCCGGCGGTGTTCCCATCTTGGCACACTCTGGCAGAGAATTGAGAAAAATGGGGCTGATAGAGTACGAGAAGATGGTAGTTGGATTTGTTGAAGCGGGACTCTTAGGATTGGAAGTTTATTACTCGAAACATACAAACAAGGAAACTGATACAATAAAGCACACAGCAAATAAGTTCAAACTTTACATAACCGGTGGGAGCGATTGGCATGGTAGGACGTACACTCCAGAAATTGAAATTGGCCGAGAATTGCAGGCAGAAGACGTTGCGGCATTCTTGAGTGATAAGAGGATAGGCGTTTTATAAAACCCCTTCAAAATATATCGGAAGTAAACATTGAAAGAAAAAAGCGCAACACGAAATTATGCTGCGCGTTGAGCGTGTAAGTACAGGAAACGACTACTCTTCCTGTATGTTCGCCTTAAGTGCTCGGAGTTTTTCAATGATGTTCTCATAGCCCCGGTGGATGAGCCGGATGTTGTGCAATCGTGAAGCGCCATTTGCGACCAGGGCTGCGATTATGTAGGAAAAACCACCGCGAAGGTCGGGAATGTGAATCTCCGCTCCTCGCAAAGTGGTTGGTCCTGCAATGACGGCACTGTGAAGGGCGTTGCGATTGGCGAAACGGCAACTGATTTGTCCGAGACATCTCTGGTAGAGCTGGATTTGAGCCCCCATTGACTTGAATGCTTCAATATAGCCGAAGCGACCCTCGTAGACAGTCTCGTGTATCACAGATAGACCATTCGCTTGGGTTAGCATAACGGCGAATGGCTGTTGCCAGTCGGTCATGAACCCCGGATGCACATCCGTCTCAAGCGCCATGGCTTTAAGCGTCTTATCGGCGCGCCAGAACTCAATGCCAGATTCTGTAATCTCGAACGCACCGCCGGCCTGGCGAAATGCGTTGAGGAACGTTAGCATGTTCATCTGTTCGGCTCCACGGACAAAAATTCTGCCCTTTGTCGCTGCGGCAAGACATGCCCACGATGCCGCTTCCAGTCGATCGGGCAACGCCTTGTGATTGAACCCGGAGAGCTTGTCAACTCCGTGGATAGTGATTACTCGGTGCGTATCTACGGATATAATTGCCCCCATTTTTTGGAGCACCGCGATAAGGTCCATGATTTCCGGTTCAATTGCGGCATTACTGAGTTCAGTGACGCCATTTGCTAAAACCGACGAAAGAAGAACCTGCTCGGTAGCGCCTACACTTGGATACGGTAGACGTATCTTCGCCCCGCGCAAGCGGTTGGCAAACATCTCAAGGTGCGTATCGTGTATTTCGATTCGTGCACCGAGAGCTTTCAAGACTTCGATGTGAAAGTCTATGGGTCGATCACCAATCTGGCAGCCACCCAGAGCAGGAACAATGGCATGTCCGTTGCGCGCAAGCAACGGACCACAAGTGAGAATCGGGATACGGCTTTTATTGGCAAACGCCCAGGTCTGTTCTAGGGGCATCTGCGCGAGTGACGAGGCACTAATCTGAAGCGAGTGGTTGCGAGTGAATCTCACGTTGCTGCCCAGGGCTTCAATCATATCACACATGATGTCGACATCGACGATATGAGCTATGTTTTTTATTACGCACGAGTCGCTCGTAAGTAGTGCAGCCACCATGTTTTTTGGTACAGTGTTTTTGGCGCCACGAACAAACACCTCGCCTTCAAGCTGGCATCCACCTTTGATGTCTAGGATGTTAACCTGAGATTTTTTAGCATTACTCATTGCATTAGCCTCCTTATTTTTGGTTGTGTGAAAGAACAAAACCTTGAGACCCCCATATCATCCTATCATTTCTGAGTTGCCTTGTCCAGCTCCACCGCGCATTTTTATTTGCCAGAGCGCTCGGTTTCTGCCGTCCCGCTAACGGCGGGAGCAATCAGTTAGGGTTTTGTTTAAAGAGGTTCGAACTTCCCTCCATGGGTGGGCAGGTGTTCAGCAATCGCAACTGCTAAAAAAATTCCCCGCCTCGGGCGGGGAGTTTTTTGTATTGGTTTTTTACCAATTGTTTGTTCTTGGTTTTCTTTCTTCCATTTCTCTTGCCTCGTTCACGATGATTTTTCTACCGTCCATTTCAGCGCCATTGAACATTTTGATAGCGTTCTGCGCTTCTTCGTCAGTAGTCATTTCAACAAAACCAAAACCTCTTGAGCGGCCTGTCATTTTGTCCATGATGACCGCAGCTGACGCGACATTCCCTGCCTGTGAGAAAAATTCTTTCAAACGTTCCTCATTGGTAGTGTATGGAAGTCCGCCAACGTATAGTTTTTTTGCCATAGTAATTGTGTTAATAACCTTGTAAGACGACCCACTCTCTTTTTGAGATAACTTACAAACTGACGACATTGTATACCAATTGAATTAAAAAGTCAATAGGAGGGTTGGATTTTCTGTTTTTTCGTGCTATGCTGGTTCAGTTCAAATAATATGATTTTTGAGCAATTTGAGCGGACAAATTATGGGCTAAAGCACGCGGGAAATTCGCGATTTGTTATTGTCGCTCCGCACGCGGCCGGTGATGATTGGAAAACTGCTCGTGTTGCGCGGCGATTAGCAGAAAAATTAGGTGCAGCACTGGTCATTAACAAAAAATTTTTCAGGCCAACCAACAAAAAGGCAAATCAACGTGAACAAGAATTTAGCGAGGACTTTAATAAATTATGTTGGAGCCCAACATATAATAAGTATCTGTGGAAGCGCAAGCATTTGGAGATAAAGCATTTTTATAAAGATATTGCTGAATATTGCCAGCAGGCAAAAGCAGCAAGTGCGGACAATAGGGCAATCGTGGTGTATATTCATGGTATGGCTGTTAAAAAAGTTGGCATTGATTTGGGAGTTGGCTTGCGCGCGAAAAATACTGGCAATAGATTTTTAAATAAATGGGAGCGGCCAGAAAATAATTCAGGCGTGATTACTATAAAAATCAGTCAGTTAAAAAAACTACGCGCATTGCTTCAAAAAAAGTTAGAAAAAGATTATAATTTAGCTGTTAGCGTCGGAAAAAAATATATTGGCTGGAGTAAACAATCTGCTATTCAGTTTCATAAGCATGTGCCGAGAAATGATTTTGCGTTACAGATTGAAATAAATCGCAAATTGCGGCAGTATAAAAATTTAAATTATTTGGTAGATTTATTAGCTGACTCGTTGCGCGCAACGTTTTAATATGAACATCTCGGTTTTAACTTTTTCAAACCAGCAAAAATTAAGCCCTGTGACTGACATGGACTTGACGCTTTTGCGGGAAGCAGCTGAAAAACGCGGCCATAATTTTAATATAATTTACGCAAGTGATTGCCAAATTAAATTGGCGCGCAAGCCAAGTTTAACTATCAAAAATTTTGATTTTAAAAGTATTGATGTTCTAATTACGCGTGCTAATTTTTTAACCGCGAATGTTGATTTTAATGGGTCGCTAATTCGTCAATTTGAATTGGTCGGCGTGCCAATCGTTAACAAAAGTCTTGGCGTGATGCGCGCGAAAAATAAATTGAAGACATTACAGATTTTGAGCCACAAAAACATTCCGATTCCAAAAACCTACATGGTTAGCCAGTCGCAAAACATTGAGGATATTATCGCGGATATTGGCCCATTTCCGGTTATTATAAAATCAATGGCAGGGTCGCATGGAAGCGGCGTGTCCATTGTTGAAAGCAAGCGAGGATTGCGGTCTATTATTGATATGATTGTGCGCAGCGACGCGGCTGAACCGGTGATGGTGCAGGAATATGTGAAAGAATCAAAGGGCAAGGATGTGCGCGTGTTTATTGTGGGCAAACGGATTGTCGGAGCAATGGAGAGAATCGCGAGCAAGCGCGGCGAGTTTCGGTCAAATTTTCATCTTGGCGGCAGGGTTCGCGTAGCAACAATGAGTCGCAAAGAAAAAGACGTGGCATTTGCCGCGATTGATGCGTGTGGTTTGGACATTGCTGGCGTAGACTTGATTCGGACAAAAACCGGGCCAAAAGTTTTGGAAGTAAATGCCAATCCCGGGTTGGAAGGAATTACTAAGGCAACCGGTCGCGACATTGCGGGCGAGATTATTCAATACGCTGTCCGCAAGGCTGCGCGAAGAAAAAATAAAATTTAACGGGCTCATAGTAAAGTGGTATCACGCGGCATTCGCATTGCCGAGTCCCGGGTTCGATTCCCGGTGAGTCCATTGGACATAAATATGCCTGAACGGTTGGGTAAACAATTGGTGGATGAATTCAAAAGTAAAAAGTTATGACAACATTTCGTGAACTATTTAACGTCATTCTGACCGCGGATAAGGAGGTGAGCCGCAAAGCCGCACGGGAGGTGCGGAAGTTTTTGTATAGCGTAAAGGATGCTGGTCAATACGAAGATATTCCGCAGATGATAAAAAATGCTCCCGAGGAATATGCAAAAATTGCCGAAGATTTTCGGCGAGAGAATTTTGTTATGGCTATTTCGGTTTTATATTTTTTGCATAACGTTGAAAGTCTGCCGGATTTTCTTTTTCCGTGGCTCTACTATTTACTTTATAGTCCAAATGGCAATATTCGGTATGCCGCGGTGCGTATGTTTGAACATGAAATAAGTGGCTTAACATGTCACATTCGTTGTCCAGAAAAAATAATATTCTACCAAGGACTCTCTTTGGAACAAACGAATCGGATTCTGATTGAATTATTTAGAAAGTTAAACAATTTGTCAGTGGCTTTATGGCAGCCTGCTTATAAAAAGTACAAATACATTTATTTGTTGCCGAGGGGGTCGTATAAGTCAGTTCAAATGGTTCTTGCGTGTTTGGCAGAATATTGCGGCGAAGAATACATGGCGACGATGGACGGCAAAATCTATTCAAATTAATCCTGTTGTTGCTGTTCCGGCAACTACTACGACAACTGCTCCTGTGGTTGCTAAGTAATTGGTTGGATTGTTTATAAGTTAAGCGAAGCAAAAAATCGGACAAGGACGTCCGATTTTTTTGCTTCGCGCAAGATGTCTTTTGCGCAAATTTGCGTATTTTGTGAATGCGCGATTGACTAATTTATACGGTTGTGGTGGGGTTCAAATAGAATTCCTATCTGTATGGATAGGTCGCCCCAACGGGGTCTGGCGGTGAGAATCCTGCCGCTATTCAGGATTCACGCTACATTTTGGAGGTGCCGTATGGCGCAGGAAGAGTATGTGATTGACCAAGGGCCGTCAAAGCTTGACTTGATGCTCGCGCTCTTTGACGCGGACATGGGCGCGCGAACTGTGACATTTCACACGCCGCAATGGGTTTACACGCATGCCACTTGCGAGCTCGGCGTTAAGATCGTTTCCGCAAGGAGACGGAATCCTGCTGCTACGATCTGGGAAATCGAAGGGGTCGTGGATACGCCGAGGAACAACAAGGGAGAAAGTGTTCGGGTTTCCATCTACTATCTTTCGGATACGCGCAAGGGGCGGATGAGATTTGAGGAGCAATTACGGACAGATAGCATGTTTGCGCCGCAAGCAGCGAAAAAGGCCGGCGCGCTGATGGCGATCCTCCACAAGATGATCGCGATGTACCAGAACGAGCATGCCGGAAATCTGCACGAGCCGATTTTCGTCCTGTTCAATAGGGCAAAGGGCGTGTATCTGGCAGAGAGCGATGCGGCGCTGGACAGGGAGATTCAGGGTCTGTGAGAAAAGACGATCGTTTTGCCGCGGATGGAAACCATCCGCGGCGTTTTGATTTTTTGGCAAGGACTTTTTATTTTCGGAAGTTTTGTTATAATGGCGCTGTTGTGGAAATATTATGCCGCGATGGCGGAATCGGCAGACGCGCACGGTTCAGAGCCGTGTGCCCGCAAGGGTGTGTGGGTTCAACTCCCACTCGCGGCATTTTTACCCTCTCGTCGTCCAATGGACAGGACACAGGTTTCCGGAACCTGCGATGAAGGTTCGATTCCTTCCGGGAGGAATATCGGGCTATAGCGCAGTTTGGTTAGCGCGCACCCTTGGGGTGGGTGAGGCCGGCAGTTCGAATCTGCCTAGCCCGACCAATAGACTTGACTTACAATTGTATCTATAATAATATGATTCTAGTTTTGGAATGTGGCGAGCACGCTTTTTCCATGTTGAAAAATCGATGAACGAAAGGAGGTGGATACGCATGGCACGATACATGATGGCAACGAAGGCGATTCACAAGATGGGCGATGTCAGTTCTAGAAAACCCGCTCTCTGCATCATTTCTGGAGAGGATGATGAGAACTACATCGGCAACTGGGTGCTGGGATTGGGACTCATCAATGTGAAGTTTCCGAAGAGCACCACGCGCGAGCTGACTGACGAGGAGAAGGCAGAATGGAATGGAAGACAGATTGAGAATGGCTGCGATGTTGTTATAACAATCCGCATAGGTGAAAGCGAATAAGATAGTGTCCGGTTCTGAAATTCAGAGCCGGATTTTTTTGCAGAACAATACAAAATATGATATTTTAAAGATTGAAATAACTTTTAAAATCTATGTCGCAATATTACAATCCGCGCCGAACAAAATATTTGTTCAACCCAAACGATGAGGCGCCGTTCAGATTAAGCCGCAGCAAAATTGATTTATTTTTGGAATGCCCAAGATGTTTTTATTTGGATCGTCGCGCTGGAATTAGCCGACCGCCCGGATTTCCGTTTGCATTGAACAGTGCCGTTGATTTATTGTTGAAAAAGGAATTTGACATTCATCGTGCCGGCCAGACAAAGCATCCGATTATGGAAGCGTATGGAGTTGATGCAGTTCCGTTTCAACATGAAAAAATAAATGACTGGCGCGACGCAATGCACAAAGGCGTTGAATATCTGCACGAGCCCACCAACTTTTTTGTCACTGGCGGAGTTGATGATGTTTGGGTAAATCCAGCTGGCGAATTAATCGTTGTTGATTACAAAGCCACCAGCAAAGAAGGAGAGGTTTCCTTGGATGCTGATTGGCAGATTGGTTATAAAAGGCAAATGGAGGTTTATCAATGGTTGCTGCGCAAAAATGGTTTCAGAGTTTCTGATACTGGATATTTTGTTTATGTAAATGGAAAAACAGACCGCGAGGCGTTTGATGGCCGATTGGAGTTTGATGTCAAATTGATTCCTTATGTTGGCAATGATAGTTGGATAGAAAAAACTTTGATCGCAGGGCGCGAATGTTTGGACGGCGATGAAATTCCAGCGGCAGGCCCTGATTGTGATTATTGTCAATATGTTGAGGCGGCGAAATCGCAAGAGTAATTTTGAATTTTAAATTTTGAATCAATTTTTAATGTTTGAATTTTTAAAAAAGAAGAAAGTTGTTGTTTTGGGCATGCCAGAAAAGCATCCGGTTTTGCGGCGGATGTTTTTATTTTTTCAAGCAGTGGTGATTATCGTTGGCTTATGTTTGTTGGTTGTTTTGCCACGGCAGGTTATTTTTGATAATGGTGTCAAGGTAAAAGTTGAACGAGCTGATTCGTTTATTGAGAAACAAGAAGGTTTAATGTTTCGCGATAAGTTGGAAGACGGGCATGGAATGTTATTTATATTTAGACACGAGGGCCAGGCAAGTTTTTGGATGAAGAATATGAAATTTCCGCTGGATTTAATTTTTATTTCCAAGGATAAGAAAATTGTTGATATAAAACAAAATTTTCAACCTTGCTTGGTTGAAAATTGTCCGGTTTATAAGTCAGTTGTAGCGGCGCAATATGTTCTGGAAGTTAACGCCGGCTTTGTTGAAAAAAATAAAATATCAATTGGAGATTCTATTTCTTTTTCTTGCTCATGGTTTTAATGCACTTGGCACAGATTTTTATTTTTTTGCCATCAATGGTTTTTGTCTGTAAGTTCAAAAACTGTCTGCGTTTTGTCGCGACATTTGAGTGACTTCGATTTTGAGCGGCCAACGGTTTTCTGCCGCATATTGAGCAGGATTTAGACATAGGAGTAGAAAATTTTGAAATTAGAATTTTGAATTTTTAATGAATTTTGAAATCTTAATTTTGAAACATTAAAACATTCATACATTAAACATTGATTCAAAATTAAAAATTAGAAATTCAAAATTGTTTTAGGATTATATCATTCATGATACAATAAGTCAATAATTATGTTGTTAAATTTGTTGTTTACAAATCCTTTGATTTTTTTAGTTGTTGCCATGGGCATGGTTGTTGCTATTACTATCCATGAATTTGCTCACGCGCTCGTGAGCACTTGGCTTGGCGATCAAACCGCGAAAAATGCTGGTCGGCTTACTTTAAACCCCGCGTCGCATTTAAGTTTGGTTGGTTCATTAATGTTATTGCTTGCTGGTTTTGGTTGGGGCAAACCAGTGCCATACAATCCTTATAATTTGCGGTACCAACGTTGGGGCGCGACAATGGTCGCGTGCGCTGGTCCGGCATCCAATTTATTGTTGGTTGTTATTGGTGGAATTTGTTTGCGCATTTTTGTTAGCACAGGAGTTTTGGCGGAAACAAATTTGCTCGTTTATTTTTTGGAATACATTGTTTTTATAAATTTAATGCTGGCTGTTTTTAATTTGATTCCAATACCGCCGCTTGATGGTTCAAAGTTGCTGTTTGGCATTTTAGATGCGCCAAAATATGACCACATAAAAATTTGGCTGACTACCCGTGGACCGATTGTATTGATTATTTTTATTATTCTTGACTCATGGCTGAATCTGAATATTTTCCAGGGCATTTTCATGTTTTTCGTTAATTTGGTATATAAGATTTTATTTTGATATACTAATAACATATGGTTAATATACGAGAAATGGGATTTTATTTACTTTTGTTGATTATTGGAGTTGCGGTTCTTTGGAAATATAGAAAACAAATTTTTGAAAAAATTGAAGGTACGATTTTTACATCGTCCGTGTTGAGTTTGTATACAACCGACTTGACGGAGCACGCTAAAAAAGGGAAAATAGATCCAGTAATTGGTCGCGATGCGGAAATAGAAAGATTGACACAAATTTTAAGTCGGCGCACAAAGAACAATCCGATATTGATTGGCGCTGCGGGTGTTGGGAAAACGGCAATAGTTGAGGGGTTAGCATTAAAGCTTGTTACCGACGATGTGCCGCCGTTATTACGTGGAAAAAGAATTTTGTCGCTGAATATTGCCGATATGATAGGCGGCACGAAATATCGTGGCGAGTTTGAAGAAAGGGCTAAGAAGTTGGTAAATGAAATTATTGCGGAAAGGCGAAATATAATTTTGTTTATTGATGAAATTCACACTTTAGCGCAAGCAAAAGGAACGGAGGGCGCCATTAACATTACCGATATTTTAAAGCCGGCATTGTCGCGCGGAGACCTTCACGCAATTGGCGCGACGACAATGGAGGATTATGAAAAGTACATAAAGGGAGACGATGCTTTTGCGCGGAGATTTCAGCTTATTGAAATTGCGGAGCCGACTTTAGTACAGACAATCGAGATTTTGAAAGGACTGAAGCGAGAGTATGAAAACTATCATAAAGTTCGTTTTGCCGATGAGGCAATAGAGGCCGCAGTCAAGCTTTCTGAAAAATATATAAAAGATAGGCAGTTGCCTGATAAAGCAATTGATTTGTTGGATGAAACCGGCGCCATGGTTAATCTTCGGTCGGTGACGCTGCCTGACGGAGCGCTGAAATTGATCCGCGCGGCAGCGGATGAGGTGCATCGTCAGATAAAAACTGCGCCGCAAGCAATAAAAAAACTTTTGATTGAGCTGGAAGTTTTGAAGAAAAAAGAGGACGCAGCCAGCGATGATGAGACGCAAAATAAAATAAAAGAAAAAATCGTGGCAATTACCGAAGAGATAGAGAATCTGGAAATAAAACATATTACAATAACAAGGGATAAACAATGGCCAATTGTTACGGAGCGAGACGTGAAAAAAGTTGCTGCGCATTGGGCAGAGAAAAATTGTTAAATAATTGAATATAATATGAAAACTATGACAATGGTGAAAACAACAACTAAACAGAAAGTGGCGATTACCGTTGGCATTGTCGCAATCCTTGCGGCAACAATGGGTTTTTTGACGGCGATCGGCAAAAGCATGGGGTTTGGATTTGGCTATCCTTTTGTTAGAAATCCTATAGCAAATCAGTCTGGTGATACTGGCAGCGACGAGAAGGCCATGCTTCCGGCATATAACGAGGCAAAAAAAACAATTAGGACCACTCCGACCAAGACGTCATTGCCAAAAAAGAAGACTTCTGTGCCAATAAAGAAGACTTCTATTAAAACCTCGGTTAAATAGTGCAGTATGATTAGTTTTCGGAAGATTTGTTTTAGTTCAATTATCGGGATGGTAATTATCATCCCTTTATTGTTTAATCCTTTGGGGTGCTTTGCTTTTGAAGTTGATAAAATCTTTTTGTTTCGATTCGGAGTTGGAGTTTTATTGATTTTGTGGCTTTTGTCCAAAAAAAGAATTCAAGACGTATTCATGAACATTTGGGATAGAATGTTGCTATTGCGGCTCGTGGATATTGATTTTTTGTTAGTAGGGTTATTGTTCGCTTATGGAATCGCGACAGTTTTTTCCATTGCGCCGGAAGATAGTTTTTGGGGGCTGCCTGATAGAAATTGGGGGATGATCACTATAATATCTTTTTTTATTTTATATTGGTTGTGTTCTGGTGTGTTTCGGCACAAGTCAGATGTCGAAAAATTGATTAAGGCGATTGCCGTTACCAGCGTTCTCATTTGTCTTTATGCGATAATGCAAAAGATGGGGCTGGATTTATTTGGTTTGGGACAAGGAGAAACATTGCCGAGCGCTAGGCAGGTTGTGCGGGTCAGCTCAACGTTGGGTCATCCAAATTATCTTGGCGCGTGGCTGGCAATGACACTTCCATGGCTGTTTGGGGGTTTATTTTTAATCAAAAAAATTACAATAAGATTATTTATTAGCGTTGCCATTTTGTTAAACTTAGCAGCGTTATATTGTACGTTCAATCGTGGTGGGTGGTTGGCCGCAATATGTGGGCTATTGTCATTTGTTATATTAATTTTGTTGTTTAGAGGTTGTGCAACATGGCTTAGCAGCAGGGCGTTTCGTATAAATATTGTTGGTTTATTTTGTGCGATATTGGTGATAGTGTCTTTTTTCTTCGGAGTTTGGGGATTTGGCGGTGATTTGCGGGCGAAAGAATTTGACATTGATGGCGGCTCAATTTATATCCGTTTGCAAGATTATAAATTTGCGTGGCAGAAAATAAAAGAACGCCCGTTGTTTGGTTGGGGGGCAGAAACGTTTGGATACTTATCCGCTAATCGTGAGTATACAAATAAAGAATTGGCCATAAATGACCAATTAGCAGATAGGGCGCATAATTTTTTTCTTGATATTCTTGTTAATCTTGGAATAGTCGGATTATTTTTTTGGTGCGCTGTGTTTTTGCGGATTTTTTATTTGGCATGGTATACATTAAAAAACAGCTCGGATTTTTTGAAAAAAATCATTATGATTTTTGCAGCGAGTTCGTTGGTGGCATATTGCATAGAAGTTCAATTTCATTTTGATACAGTTGCTACGTCGTTGTTTGTTTTTATAAATTTTTGTTTGATAAATTCTTTTGCCGCGAATCAAGAAGCGACCGGAACGGTAACAGAAGCCGTTGCGCGTCCACGCCAAATGTCCAGTGTGCTTTGGATTTTTGTGTTGGCGATTTTTTTGCTAAACGTATATATTAACATTGGAGCTATAGTTTGGAATTTCACATGTGCTTAAAAAGCGGCATTAGTTCTTGACTCTAAAAAAACGAAATGATATCCTGATAGCAGCTTAAACAGCTGTTTTTAATTTTCAAGTATCAAACATCAATTTGCAATTTTCAGATAATTTTCAATGTTTCAATATCCAACCTTGAAAATTGGAATTTGAAAATTGAAAATTTCCAAGTATGCCAACAATTAATCAATTGATTAAAAAAGGAAGAAAAAGAATAACTCAAAAGTCCAAAGCGCCAGCGCTGCAGACAATTTTTGATACTATTAAACGACGTAGAAGTTTGTTGCATGGTCCATTTAGACGCGGCGTTTGTTTAAAAGTGACAACAACAACACCGAAAAAGCCAAATTCAGCTTTGCGGAAAATCGCGCGCGTTCGTTTGTCAAACGGGCAAGAAGTGACAGCATACATTCCTGGCGAGGGACATAATTTACAGGAACACTCTGTGGTAATGGTGCGCGGAGGCAGGGTCAAAGATTTGCCGGGCGTGCGCTATCACATTGTCCGCGGAGTTTTTGATACGCAAGGAGTTGAGGGCAGGCGCAGGGGCCGCTCATCTTATGGCGTTAAACGACCTAAATAATATAATTGAATATGCGCGGAAAACAAGCGCCGAAAAGAAAAATTAAACCAGATTTACGCTATAATAATGTAATGGTGGCGAAATTTACAAATTACGTAATGAAGCGTGGCAAAAAGAGTACCGCGCAAAAAGTTGTGTACGGTTGTTTTGATATTTTGCAAAAAAAAGTTGATAAAAAAGAATTTGGCGCTGAAACAAAAGACGCTTTGATGGTTTTTGATGGGGCATTGAAAAATGTCGCGCCACAATTGGAAATTCGCGGCCGCCGCGTTGGTGGCGCGAACTACCAAATTCCATATCCAGTTCGCGGTGAACGAAAAACCGCGCTTACATTTCGTTGGATTTTGGCCGCGGCTAATGCAAGAAAAGGCAAACCAATGGCTGAAAAATTGGCAATAGAGCTTGCTGATGCTTTTAATAACACCGGCGCGGCCGTTAAGAAAAAGAATGATGTTCACAGAATGGCAGAAGCTAACCGCGCGTTTGCCCATTTCGCAATTTGAAATTTGTAATTTGAAATTTCTCAAAGTTATGTCTCGTTTAATGCCAATTGAAAAAGTCAGAAATATAGGAATTATTGCTCATATTGACGCAGGAAAAACAACCGTCACTGAGCGCATTTTGTTTTATACTGGTAAAAAATACAAAATCGGAGAGGTTCATGAAGGCACAGCAGAAATGGACTGGATGGAACAAGAGCGCGAGCGCGGCATTACCATTACTTCTGCTGCCACAACTTGTTTTTGGTTAGAGCATCAGATTAATATTATTGACACTCCGGGCCACGTGGATTTTACGGCAGAAGTTGAACGTTCATTGCGCGTGCTGGACGGCGGCGTTGTGGTTTTTGATGGCGTTGCCGGCGTTGAGCCGCAATCAGAGACCGTGTGGCATCAGGCAGACAAATATCATGTGCCGCGCATTGCGTTCATAAACAAAATGGACAGAATGGGCGCGGATTTTTATGCTGACGTGAAGTCTATTCATGATCGGCTGACAAAAGCCGCTCATCCTATTCAGTTGCCAATTGGCGCAGCAGAAACATTTAAAGGTGTTATTGATATAATCGCTCGTAAAGCGTATCTTTTTAATGATGAACTTGGCGTAGATATTCAAGAAATTGATGTGCCAGAAAACATGAAGGCGCAAGTTGAGGAGTATCGCGCGAAGTTGGTTGAAACGGTGGTTGAGAATGATGAAGTTGTGATGAATAAATTTTTAGCAGGAGAAGAAATAACGATTGACGAGATTAA
The DNA here is from genome assembly GCA_016212745.1 of Candidatus Falkowiibacteriota bacterium. Taxonomy (GTDB): domain Bacteria; phylum Patescibacteriota; class Patescibacteriia; order UBA11705; family JACRDX01; genus JACRDX01. The sequence continues at coordinate 15,389 of JACRDX010000006.1, forward strand.
GAAAACTTTACGTCGCGCAGTTGTTACAAATAAAATCGTTCCAATTTTGACTGGAACCGCGTTGAAAAACAAAGGAATGCAAATGCTTTTGGACGCGATTGTGGCTTATTTGCCGTCTCCCTTAGATGTTCCAGCGCTTCAAGCGAATGATTTTAAAAATCCTGACCAGATGATTGATATTAATGCAAATGATGACGAACCATTGGTTGCTTTGGCGTTTAAGGTCGCGACAGATCCATTTGTCGGCAGATTATGTTTTGTGAGAGTTTATTCCGGAGTTTTGAGAGCAGGTTCTTATGTTTTTAACACCATTACAAGAGAAAAAGAAAGAATCAGCCGTGTTGTGAGAATGCATGCCAATAAGCGCGAGGAAATTACTGAAGTTTATTCTGGCGAAATTGCGGCTGTAATTGGTTTAAAATCAACTTTTACCGGACATACGCTTTGCGATGAAAAACGGCCGGTTATTTTGGAAGCAATTACATTTCCAGAGCCTGTCATTGCAATGGCCATTGAGCCAAAAACTAAGATTGACCAGGAAAAAATGGGAGTTGCTTTGCAGAAATTGTCAGAAGAAGACCCTACATTCAGAATTAAAACAGACCCAGATACAATGCAAACAATTATTTCCGGAATGGGTGAATTGCATCTTGATATTATAGTTGACCGCATGCGGCGTGAATTTAAGGTTGAGGCGAACACAGGAAAGCCGCAAGTAGCGTATAAGGAAACAATTGTAAAAGAAGCAGAAGCAGAGGGAAAGTATATTCGTCAATCTGGTGGCCGCGGTCAATATGGTCATTGCTGGCTGCGGGTAGAGCCGCAAGAGCGAGGCAAGGGTTTTGACTTTGAGGATGAAATTAAGGGTGGCGTGATTCCACGCGAATATGTGCCAGCCATTCAAAAGGGCGTTAAAGAAGCGCTGGACAAAGGCGTGTTGCTTGGTTACCCAATGGTTGATATAAAAGTGACTGTTTTTGACGGTTCGTACCATGAAGTTGATTCATCTGAAGCTGCGTTTAAGATTGCTGGTTCAATGGCATTTCAAGAAGCGGCAAAAAAAGCAGAGCCATCTTTGTTAGAGCCGATTATGAAAGTTGAGGTTGTTTGCCCAGAGGATTTTTTGGGCGAAGTTGTGGGCGATTTGAATTCCAGACGCGCACAAATACAAAACATTGGCGAGCGCGCCAATACCAAGGTTGTTGATGCGATGGCGCCATTGGCAGAAATGTTTGGCTATGCCACATCGCTTCGCTCATTTACACAAGGGCGCGCGAGCTATACAATGGAATTTAACCATTATGCAGTTGTTTCGCGCAATGTTATTGACAAAATCAGAGCAGAAAAAAATAAGGTAGCATAAAATTTTTCTATATGAATTGGGAAAAAATTTTTTCGTTAGTTGATAGAGTTGGAGGTAAACATTTTATTGTGGACAAAGACAAGGAAAAGATTTATGTAATAATGGGACTTGATGAATATGAACAGCAGATTGCGCAAGATGATTTTGTTGATTTGTCAGAGAATAATGATTTTATTGCGCCTGAAATTGAACAGGCGCAAGAACCTGTTTTAGACAAGCCAATCAAGGACAAAGCAGTTGTTGAAAAAGAAGATGAGCAATTTTATATAGAGCCATTGGAATAGGGCTCTTGCAAATTTGAAAATATCTGATATAATTATTCTTGAATTAATTAAATAATTTATGGCAGGAACATTTGAAAGAACAAAGCCGCACGTTAATGTGGGCACAATTGGTCATATTGACCATGGCAAGACAAGCTTGACCGCTGCGATTTTATTAGTGTTAAAAACACAGGGTCTTGCTGCGCAAGACAAAAGCGTTGAGCAAATTGATAGCGCGCCAGAGGAAAAGGCTCGCGGCATTACTATTAACACTGCGCATGTTGAATACGAAAGCGCAACGCGGCACTATGCGCACATTGATTGCCCAGGTCATGCTGATTACATCAAAAACATGATTACCGGCGCGGCGCAAATGGATGGCGCGATTTTGGTCGTGGCAGCGCCAGATGGCCCAATGCCTCAAACGCGTGAGCATATTTTGTTGGCTCGCCAAGTCGGCGTTCCGTATATCATAGTTTTCTTGAACAAATGCGACATGGTTGCCGAAAAAGAACTTATTGATTTGGTTGAAGAAGAGGTGCGCGAATTGTTAAAGAAATATGAATTCCCAGGAGATTCTATTCCGGTTATCAGAGGGTCTGCCACAAAAGCGTTGGAAAATCCAAAAGACGAGGCAGCCGCAAAACCAATTTTGGATTTGATTGCTGCTTTGGACACATATATTCCGACTCCAAAGCGCGATGTTGATAAGCCATTTTTAATGCCAATTGAGGACATCTTTTCAATTGAAGGTCGCGGGACAGTTGTTACAGGAAGAATTGAACGCGGTATTGTAAAATTGAGCGATGAAGTTGAAGTTGTTGGAATCAGACCAACGCAAAAAACCGTTGTCACTGGTATTGAAATGTTTAATAAATCTTTGAGTGAGGGACAGGCAGGTGATAACGCCGGAGTTCTTTTGCGCGGTATAAAGCGCGAAGATGTTGAACGCGGGCAAGTTTTGGCAAAAACAGGGAGCGTTAATCCGCACACAGAATTTGAAGGCAAGGTTTATGTGTTGTCAAAAGACGAGGGCGGAAGACATAAGCCATTTTTCAAAGGATACAAACCCCAGTTTTTCTTTAGAACGGCCGATATTACAGGCGATGTCATGAGTTTGCCAGAGGGCACTGAAATGGTAATGCCCGGGGACACAGTTAATCTGACCGTCAAATTGATTGTTCCAGTTGCCATGGAAGAGCAATTGAAATTTGCCATCCGCGAAGGCGGCAAAACTGTCGGCGCAGGCGTGGTGACAAAGATTATAAAATAAACCATTGCCACGCCAGTTCTTTATATGACGACAAAAAAGCAAATACCAGCAGCAGAATCTCCAAAGTTAAGGATTAAGATTCGTGCTTATGACCATAAGGTGATTGATCAGTGCGCAAAAACGATTAAAGAGGCGGCCGAGCGAATTGGCGCAGAGTTTTGCGGTCCGATTCCTTTGCCGCGCGATATAAGAAAATATACTGTTAATCGCTCTACCTTTGTTCATAAAGACGCGCGCGACCAGTATGAAATTCGCACGCACAAACGTTTGATTGACATTCTTAATCCGACTCCGAAAATAGTTGATACTTTGAGTAATTTGAATTTGCCGTCAGGCGTTGACATAGAGATTAAGATGATATAAAATAATGTTAGATTGAAAATTGATAAAAGTCAGGATGGAAAAACCCATTGACGTGGCAGTTTTTCATCTAAGCCTCTCAATGGGGCGCATACCGTTTAAGGTATTAGGTGACTAAATCGGAAAATCCGGACATTAGTCCGGTTTTTCTCGTTTTTGTGAGTATGAAATTTATTATTGGACGAAAAATTGAGATGACACAGATTGTGGATGAAAAGCGAAATGTAATACCAGTCACAAAAATAGAGGTATTGCCTTGTTATGTTATTGCTAAGAAAACGAGAGAAAAAGATGAATATAGCGCTATTCAAATTGCGTGCGATGAGATTAAAAAAGCAAATCAGCCAATGTCTAAATTTTTTGAAAAGATTTTTGGAGGACCAAAATATTTTAGACATATTCAAGAGTTTCGGATGGAACAAAGTGACCCAATGTTTTCCAAATTGGAGGTTGGTCAAAAATTGGATGCGAATGTGTTTGCAAAAGGTGATGTTGTTTCTGTTTCAGGTACATCCAAAGGCCGAGGATTTCAGGGTGTTGTTAAGCGCTATGGCTTTGCTGGCGCGCCAAAAACGCATGGCAACAAAGATCAATTGAGAATGCACGGATCAATTGGAGCAACTCATCCAAATCATGTTTTCAAGGGTATTCGTATGGCTGGACATATGGGTGATGTCAAAGTGACGGTTAAGGGTTTGGAAATAATGGATGTTTTACCAGAACAAAATTTTTTGTATGTAAAGGGCGGTGTTCCGGGTGCGAGACACAGTATGCTGACATTGCGTGGCAAAGGCGAGTTTGAAATATCCAATATCCAATTTCCAATATCCAATGAAATGCCGAATGATAACAACAAAACATTGGGCATTCAATAAGTTCATTAGAAATTGGTAATTGGTTATTAGAAATTGTTTTAAATATTATGCCAAAGATAGCGGTATTGAATCAAAAGGGTGAGCAAATAAAGGAAATAAAAGTTTCTCCTGCTATTTTTAATGTTAAATTGAATCCAAAAGTTTTACATCAGGTAGTTGTTGCAATGGCAGCAAATCAGCGCGAGATTTTGGCTCACACAAAAACAAAAGGCGAAGTTGCTGGCGGCGGGAAAAAGCCATGGAGACAAAAAGGCACTGGCCGCGCCAGGCATGGTTCAATTCGTTCTCCGATTTGGATTGGCGGCGGCATAACTTTTGGGCCTAGAAATATACGCAATTTTAAGCAAAAGATAAACAAAAAGATGCGCCAAAAGGCAATGTTAATGGCGTTGAGCGATCGTTTTCGCAATAAGCTGGTGACGGTTGTTGAGAGTTTTGAGATGAAAGATGCAAAAACAAAGATATTTAAAAATATTTTGAATAATTTAAAATTAAAATCAAGCATTTTGGTTGTTTTTGATAAGTTTAATGCTGCTGTTGTTAAATCATTGAACAATTTGCCAAAGGTTGAGGCGATTCGCGCGGATAGTTTAAACGCGCAGGTAATTTTGAAATATAAAAATTTGTTGATTACAGAGCCCGCGGTTGAAGTTATTGGAAAGATTTTTAAGAAATTGGTTAGCAAATAAAATATGGCAGCTTTATTAAAGAAAATTTTTTCTAAGAAAGAGGCCGATGAAAAAAAGCCGGACATTAATGTTGAAACAAAAGCAGTGGTTGAAAAGGTTAAAAAAGATATTGTCAGAAAAAAGCTTGATAAAAAGAAGGACTTGAATGCTTTTAAAATTTTATTGAGGCCGCTTATTACTGAAAAAGCAACTGATGTTGGCGCGTTGAACAAGTATGAATTTTTAGTAAGTAAGCAAGCGACTCGTTCTGAAATTGCGGAAATGGTTGAAAAAATTTATGGCGTTTGTCCTGCAAAGGTTAATATTGTCAGGTCCATTGGCAAAAAGGTGCGCCATGGCAGAAAGTTTGGCGCAACAAAAGCTAAGAAAAAGGCAATTGTCACTTTATCTGCTGGAGATAAAATAGAAATTTACGAAGGAGTTTAAAGAAATATGGCTATTAAGGTTTACAAACCAACAAGCAATGCGAGACGCCAAATGAGCGTCAGCGATTTTAGAGACATTACGACAAAAACGCCGGAAAAGGCATTGATTTTTATAAAGAAAAAAACATCTGGTCGCAATGCGACTGGCAGAATCACTGTGCGGCACCGCGGCGGCGAGCATAAAAGATATTGTAGAATAATTGATTTTAAACGTGATAAATTTGATATTCCAGCAAGAGTTGCAACAATAGAATATGACCCAAGCAGAAATGCGAGAATTGGATTGTTGTTTTATAAGGATGGTGAAAAACGTTATACAATTTTGCCAGTTGGCGTGGGCATAGGGGAAACATTGGTTTCGTCAAAAGGGCAGGTTGAGTATAAGCCAGGCAATGCAACAACATTGGAAAACATTCCGATTGGTTCATTAGTTTATAATGTGGAATTGGTTCCAGGACACGGCGGAAAAATTGCGCGGTCAGCTGGCACAAAAGTTAAACTGATGGCAGTTGAAGGCCGCTACGCCCAGTTGAAAATGCCATCTGGAGAATTTCGCATGATTCCGAAAGAAGCATTGGCAACCATTGGTGAAGTTAACAATCCAGAATTCATGCATATTAAGATTGGTAAGGCTGGCAGAAAAAGACACATGGGATTTAGACCGACTGTGCGCGGCAAAGCGATGAATCCGGTTGACCACCCGCATGGAGGTGGAGAGGGCGCGCAGCCAATTGGTTTGAAGCGGCCGAAAACGCCATGGGGCAGAATTGCAATTGGTGGCAAAACCAGAAATCCCAAAAAACCATCAAGTCGTTTAATTTTAAAGCGGAGAAATCAGAAATAATATATGGCAAGAAGTTTAAAAAAAGGAGCGTTTGTTAATGCGCGGTTAATGGAAAAAGTTTCCAAAATGCGTATTGGCGACGCGACTCCAATTAAAACCTGGTCAAGAGATTCGGTCATTACGCCTGAAATGGTTGGTTTTAAATTTGCGGTGCACAATGGCAAAACATTCATTGACGTAATTGCTGTTGAAGATATGGTTGGGCACCGTTTGGGTGAGTTTGCTCCGACGCGTAAGTTTGTTGTTCATGGTGGTAAAATGGCAAAAGAGCAGGCTAAAGCAGCGCAAGTTAAAGCAACAAAATAATATGCAAATAACGGCAAAA
>JACRDX010000007.1 GCA_016212745.1 Candidatus Falkowiibacteriota bacterium
CGAGGGACAGACCATCGTCTTTGATGGCCGATAGAATTTTTGCCCGAATTTCGGGCGTGATTGGATTTGACATACCTTTTCATTTTATTAATAAACACAGCGCTGGTCAAACGCTGTGTCTATTATATAGGGTACACATCAAGCAGCTTGCGACGCCAGAAGGAGAACACGCGCTTGAACCCGTGGTCAAGTCTCTTTCTTATGCAAATCAAGCGCTTTCTGCGTTCCAGAACGGAGACAAACAAAAAAGGCGAGAAATCGTCGAAGCCACGTGCTTGAACCTCGCCCTCAAAGAGAAAAAGCTTGTAATCTTGCCGAAGAAAATCTTCACGATTTTCAGGAAAATGGCGTCATTTCCCAAGGAGCGGAGAGGGTGGGATTTGAACCCACGGTCCAGTTTCCCAGACTACACCTTAGCACGGTGTTGCTTTCGGCCACTCAGCCACCTCTCCATTTTATTCATACTTTTTCAAAGAACGTTTTTGTTCGATTATTTGCACGGCGTTGCTTTCGGCCGACGAAGTCTACCCCGTCGAATGACTGGGGCCACCTCTCCATTTTGCAAACGCATTTTATCATTGCGCATTGTTTTTTTCAATACTTGAAATTTTATACTTTCAAATACCGCGCCACAGCCAAACCGCTGCTAACAACGTTCAACAAAATCACGCCCGCAACTTCCACGCCCAACATTTTCCAAAGATGCGTGTTCAAATACGCAAATAAATCAATGGAACTTCCAAAAAACGCGTTCACATATGGCAATGCCAACCAGCAAACACCATAGCACAAAATAGTCGTCAGCGCGACGGCAAACAATCCGTAAAAAATGCTTTCAACAATAAATGGCAACCGTATAAAACTGTTTGTCGCGCCAACTAACCGCATGATTCCGATTTCCTCGCGGTGCGTGTAAATAATTATTCTTATCGCATTAAATATCAATAAAATTGAAACCAACGCGAAAAACGCTGCCAAAACCAGCCCTACCACGCGCGCTTTTTCGCTAAAACTGTTTATTTTGTTTATCGCGTCTTCATGGTCATCAAAATTTTTATCAGTCACCAATGCTGCGTAGTCAGAAGAATCAATCTGCGCCAAAATATTGCCAAATGCTTTTGTGTCATTGGCAAAAAGCACCAGCGTGGGCAAAAGCGGATTTTTATCCAGCTCGCTAAGCGCGTCAATCATTGCCTGGTCGTTTTTATGTTTTGCTTTAAACTGCGACAAACCCTGTTCGGGCGACACATAAACAACTTTATCAATCTCCTTAATTCCATGTAAATAGTTTTGAAAATTCGCCAGTTGCGCGGCAGATATTTTTTCGCTCAAAAAAACATTGACGCTAATTTTGTTCTGCAAAATCTTTAGCATCTCGCCATTCAAGACATTCAAACCAACCAGCGCATTCACAGAACTTAGCGCCAAAATCAATACAATAATAACAACAACGGAAAGCCAAAAGTTGCGGTAAAAATCCTGCCACGCAAATTTGATTATTCTCAAACACGACACTACCATAATTGAAAATTGGAAATTGAAAATTAAAAATTATGCCTCATATTATGTATTTCCCATGATGCTGGTCATTCACCAATTCGCCGGCGTCCAGTGTAATCACCCGCTTGTGCAAAGAATTAACAATTCCTTTATTGTGCGTCACTAAAATTACCGTTGTTCCAAGCTCATTAATTTTTTTCAACAAATTAATGATTTCTTGCTCGTTAATCGCATCAAGATTACCAGTTGGCTCGTCCGCCAGCAAAATTTTCGGACGATGTATTAACGCGCGAGCGATTCCCACGCGCTGTTGTTCGCCGCCGGAAAGCTGATGCGGATAAAAATCCTGCTTATGACCAAGCCCGACAATTTTTAAAATCTGCGGAACGATTTTCGCTACCTTATGCGGCGCAGCGCCGCAAACTTGCAGAGCAAACGCGATATTTTCAAATGCGGTCCGATTTGGCAAAAGCATGAAATTCTGAAAAATGACGCCTATCTGTCGCCGCAAAAATGGAATTTCGCGAAGATGAATGTTTGTAATATCCCAGCCGCCAACAATAATTCGCCCTTTTGTCGGCCGCTCCTCGGCCGTGAGCAATTTAATCAAAGTTGTTTTGCCAGCGCCGCTTTTTCCAACAATGCTTACAAAATCCTGCGGCTTTATGTGCAAACTAAAATCCCGCAACGCGTAAACGTTTGGCTCATAATGCTTTGTGACATTGCGAAACCGAATCATATTTTTTCCACTTTAACCATTTTCAATATGCCACGACTCAAATAACCTAATTTTTTAAACGCAGTTTTGTCCAAATCAATCACTCGCTCTGGATGTTTATCTCGTTCTGGCCCCCAATCATTGATTTTAACAATTACAGATTTTCCATTTGCCAAATTTGTCACTTTTAATTTTGTTCCTTTTGGATAATCTGGCGATGCGGCGCAATCGCAATTTTTATATTTATACCAACTGGCTGCCCCAAACTCCATTGTTTTTTCATTTTTTAACATGACATATTTACCGCCTGACAATTCAACTTTCGCGCGCGCAGATTTCAAATCGCGGCTTGACGAATCTATTTGTTCCCATTGTCCAACGTTCTCGTTCCACTTAAAAATCTTTTTCAAATCCATTATATCTGAATCTGCAAATATTTGCATTATCGTTTGCTGTTGATAATCCAATTTTGCGTCTGCTGAAAATGAAAATTCATAAATTTTTGAAACAGCTTGCCAGCCCGTTGGAAATGTTAACCCATCTGTTTTGTAAGTGTTGACGGTTAGATCAGCTTCAACGTTGAAAAGTTTTGGTGAAATAACAAGCATCAATGCTTTGTCTCGCGAAAACCAATGAAGTCCTTTTTCAAGCGAAGCGCTGTTAAAATGCATTGTCTCCGAATCTTCACCAACAAACTGCGCAACCTGCGCATCGGCAATAAAAATAGGCCACAAAATAATTCTTATCGTCAAACCAATTATCAAAAATTTTTTCATAATTTACCACCACACCAATTGCGCGCGTGGCATTTCACAATACACTTCGCGACAACGTTTGCCCATTTTTCCACCTGTTTACACCCGTAATTGGTGTGGTGGTGTACCATTGATTGTTCGCAAAATTTTTTGTATGATAATTCTGTTCTGTAATTACACGCGCCGCCTTAGCTCAGTGGTAGAGCAACGGTATCGTAAACCGTGGGTCCTCGGTTCAAGTCCGAGAGGCGGCTTTGGTGATTACAGAACTTTTTTATTTTAACAACTTCACAATATTCGCGTCATTTTCAGCCGCTGCCAAAATTTCAGAGACGTCTTTGAGCTTTATTAAAATGTGCCGCGCGCGCACGTTAGTCGCTTCGCCTTTATCATTTTTCTTTTTTTCTTCAACTTTAATTATGTGATAACCGTATTTTGTTTTGACCAAATCACTTATTTTTCCAATGTCCAAGGCAAATGCTGCTGTTTCAAACTCTTTGACCATTGCGCCTTTTTGGAAAAATCCCAAATCACCGCCATTGGCCGCAGAGCCAGAATCATCGCTGAATTCTTTTGCCAAATCCGCAAAACTCTCATCACCTTTTTGAACCAATGACAAAACATAATCGGCTTTTGTTTTAATTTCTTGCCAATTTGTTTCATCTGTCGCGAGCGATTCGCTCAATTTCACGTTAAGTGCATTGTAATACACCAATCTGTCCATAAATTCATCCATATCCCAGCCAAACGCGTTTTTCACTTCTTCTTTTAATTTGTCCTCGCCAGTAAATTTTTCAACATATTGGTTATAAACTTTCGTGATGTCAGCTTTTGCAACTTTGACTTTGTATTCTTTGGCAGTTTGTTTAAGTAATTTTTTCTGTATCAGATTTGTCATTGCATTGTCTTCAATCTCTTTCAAAGCAGCTGCGTCCAATGTTGTCTGCGGGGCTGTTAACGCGTGCAAAGATTTTAACGCAGCCACTTCGTCCGCCCAAGAATAATAAGGAATAATGCTGCCGTTCACAATTGCAACTGGCAACGGCACAACGCGCGTGGCAAATCGCGTGAATCCATTATTCCACTTGAATTTATAAGCAGCGGCGCTTGTAAAACCAATAAAACAAATTAACAAAATCAAAACGCAAACAATGACTAAAATCAAAAATTTATTTTTTCTGCGCTTGTGCCATTCTTTTCTCAACATTGTCCAAACATTTTTCGGTAACTCTTTTAACATATTCATAATAATTAATCATCAAAAAAATATTTCCACCAAAGCGCCAAATTTGTTTTCTGTTTTTCAGCGATTTTGTCGCTAGTTTCGTCATCCGCGCCAACAGTATCTAATAACGGCAACGCCGCGCCCGGAATATTTTTAATCACAACGACGGTCTCTCCTTTTTTCTTCAGATTCAATTTGTTCCTTGCTTCTGCTTCAAAAAACGCATTGCTTGCGTATTGTTCTATTTTTGCGGCAAGCGCGATTTTATTCATTTCCAATTTTGAAATCTCATTTTTTACATCAGAAACCTGCGCCAATAAATTTTGGTAATTGAAAAATTGTCTAACGCAGGCGATTGATAACAAAATAATAATCGCCAGTAAAACAAAAAATTGCCATTTAAAAAATATTGCGCTGCTTTTTGACAATTTTTTTGTCATAACAATGTGCCTAATCTTCGTCCAAACGCTTATTTATCGCAGCTTCTAAATCAGCCCGCAATATTTTTTTGAACTCTTTATAAAAATTCTTTTTATCTGACAATGGCATTTTTTTAACTTGCTCCAACAAAGCACCAACGCCTTCGTCTTGTTGATTCATCTTTTCAACCAGCGCGGCGCCAACGCTCAGCGTTGGCGAGGATAGGAGCTTGCGCGCCGCTTCTGCGGCGCGAACCGGAAATTTAACTTTATACAATACAAATGGATATTCTTCATTTTTTATTTTGAAAGACAAATTGCCAAATTTAAACATTTTTCCAAACAAACCTTTGTGCTTAGCTTCAACATTTTCAATATCAACGTATGACAACTCCTGAATCGTTTGCTCAAAAAATCCGAGCTGTTCCCAATCAATGATTCGTTTATTTGTCAAAACCATTATATTGCGTTTCCACAAAAAGATCAGCCGACCCGTGTACCCAACCGCAACTACCAAAATCGCGATAAACGCAAGCACTCCCCACAATCCTTGCAAAAACAAATAATACATTAAGAAAAAATCAAAAATAATTATCAAAAAACAAAAAATAAAATGCGGCAACAAAAGTCCGAACCAGTGTTTTACAACATGCAAAATTTTCTCTCCTTCGCTCAATTTTATTTTGTCCAGCAATCGCATATTGCGATAAATATTTTTACAACAAATCTTTCACAACATTAACAAATCTCTCCGCAGCATCTGCCACAGCAAAACCTTTAATATTATTTGATAATCGTTGCAATTCTTCTCTGTTGTTCAACAAACTTTTTATTTGTGCAAGCGCTTCATTTTCGTCTAACTCTTTTTGCTTCCAATAAATCGCCGCGTTCAATTTTGAAAAATAAGCAGCGTTGTTTTCCTGATGACTATCTGGAATTGGGACAATAATTGTCGGCTTTGCCAAAAAAGCCAATTCGGTCAATGTTGAAAGTCCTGCACGCGTAATGACCAAATCTGCCGCTGCGTAAACGTCAGCCAATTGGTCAGTCAAAAATTCAGTAGAATGATAGCGGCTATTTTTTGTGGATTCAACCAATTTTCCAGCGCCGCAAATATGAATTATTTGGCAAAATTCTGTTAATCTATCGCTGATTTTTACAAAAAAATCATTTATTGCCTGCGCGCCAGTTCCGCCGCCTAAAATTAACAGAACCGGTAAACCTTTTTCCAATTTAAACGCTTCAAATGCCAGCTCTTTATTTGCTTTCGCTAAAAACGAACGAATCGGATTGCCCGTAAAAACACCTTTATCCATTGGGCAAACTTTTAATAAATCTTCAAAACTTACAGTCACTCGCGTTGCCATTGGAAAAATCAGCTTGTTAGCCAATCCAATCAAAATATCTTGCTGATGCGCGACTATTTTTTTTCGCAACAACCAACCTGCCGCAGCCACAGGCACTGCGACAAAACTTCCAGCCACTAAAATAATGTCTGGCTTGAATTTAATAATCTTTCCAATCGCCTGACAAAAACCAATAAAAATTTTAAATGGGTCCACAAAATTGCGCAAGCTAAAATATCTGCGCAATTTTCCTGAACAAATCGGACGAAAAAGCATATTGCTTTTTTCCACAACCAATTTTTCCGGGCCATATTTCGTGCCAAGCCATAACATTTCGCATCCTAAAAATTCCTTTTTTAATTGTTCAGCCACTGCCAGCAATGGACTTACTGACCCCATTGTTCCTCCTCCTGAAAACAATATTTTCATATTGTGGAAAAACTATTCATGCGCAATTGCCGCGCCAATGATTTTTGTTGCTCCGCATTTTTTCAATGCTCTTGCCAATTCAGCCAATGTGGCGCCAGTTGTCAATACATCGTCAATGACAATGATTTTTTTACCAACCACCAATTCTGGTTTTACGACGATAAACACTCCTGCAACATTTTTCTGCCGCTCTTCTCGCGACAATCCAAATTGTTTTTTTGTTGATTTTGTCATTTTTACTATATCTATTTTTAATTCACAATAATGCGCAGCAGCCAACTCTTTCGCAATGATTTCTGCTTGATTAAAGCCACGCGATAAAAAACGGCGGCGATGCAATGGCACAGGAATCAATATGGCTCTGTCAAAAAGCTCATTCGCCTCCATTTTTTCTATTTTTTGTTTTAACAAACCAACCAGTGGGACAACCAATTCCACGACAAAATCGTATTTTAAATGCTTGATCAATTTTTCAGCCAAGGTATTTTTATAGTTTGTCGAGACAATCATTGCGTCCAGAACTGAAAGTTCGACGCATTTTCCGCAAATTCCCTGCCCAACACATTTTTCATTGCACAAAAAGCAAACATTTGGCGCACTTAATTTCATCTTGCTCACGCAGCTCTCGCAGCAATAAGTGTCATCTTTTCCGCAACCCAAACACTCTTTTGGAAACAGGCAATTCCAGATTTTTACGCTAAGCTTCTTTATTTTGCCAAAAAACTCCGTCAATTTTCCATTCATTGTTTATTTTGACCAAATTCAATTTTAAACTTTGATTATATTCAATAGTTGGCGCAGCACCCATTGATTCTTTGCGCTGACAATCAACGAGCAGCGTCATCTTTGTATCGCTCGCTTCCAGCACATTAGCATTAACCGCAGTTGTTGTCACGCCATAATATGTCGCAAATTCACCCCCATATTTTTTCTTCAAATCAACAATATAATCATTAAACCATTTTGCAGTGCTCGCGGGCATCATATTTTTCAACTTTTCCAAACTGGCATAGTTTTCATGATTTGAAAAAGTGCCAAATTGCTCGGCAAAAACTTTGGCCAAAACCTGCGCCTGCATTGTTTGTTGTTCTTGTTTGTCGGCCACAACAACCGGTGTCTGTGTTGTTGGTTGGGTTATAACTGGCGCAGCCTCTTTAACAACCGTCGCAGGATTCTGCGTTTGCGTAGCGTTTTTATTTCCCCAAATATCCCACGCAATCCACCCGACAATCAATGCGAACACAACAATGCCAATAAGCAAAATAATAATTTTTTTATTTTTTTCCATATTATTTTTCTTCTGCTTCCATTTCTAACAACTGCCGCGGGTCAGAAGTGATTAATTTGTCTTCTTGCGGAGATGCGACAACGCGAATGGCCGCGTGTTTTTGTCCAGCGAAAAATATGCCTTCGCCAACGCCCGACTCCAGCAGTAAATATTTTTCACCTTCTGTCAGCATGAAAGTTTTTTGTACCAAATCAATAGCAGCGGGCGATTGTTTCAATAAAATCTGCAAAGAAGAGTTCGTGACGATCGCCTTACCATACGGAGAAGTCAAAAAGTCATTAACGTCCTGCGAAATTGTGGTCACCCCAAGATAATATTTGCGGCAACGTTTTACCAGCGCGAAAATAAATTTTGCCGAATCAGCGTGCTGCAACAACCACCACGCTTCATCAATCACCAAAATGCGCTTTTTCATTTTTGACCGCACAATGTTCCAAATGTAATTGACAATATTGTAAATTGCCAGCGGCCGCAGCTCGTCTTCCAAATCCCGTACGCTAAAAGCAACCAACTGATTGTCAACGTCAACATTTGTCGGCGAATTAAATAAACCGGCGAACGTTCCATCAACAAACTTTTTCAAACGAAGCGCCAAAGCAGCGCCGCCAGCCATTCCTTGCAAAACTTCGTAAAAATCCTGCATCAATGGCGGCTCAATTTTTGACAAATCAGCATCAGCCGTAATATCTTTTTTCGCGTAAGTCGCGAGCAATGCTTGGTCCAAAATAGAGTCCTCTTCATATGTAATGCTGCCAACCATCAAACGAATCAAACCCTTAACAGTAATAACAGCGCTGCGAATAATATCCTCTGCGCTGGTATCTTCGCCAATTGCCCGCGGCAAATCAAACGGATTTATTTTTGTTTCAGAATTCAGCGAAATGTTCACATAAGTCCCGCCAACAGCGTCGCACAAATTTTTATATTCGCGTTCAGGGTCAATAATCAAAAAATCAGTTCCAAGCATCATTGTGCGCAAAACTTCAAGTTTAATCGCATAGCTTTTACCAGCGCCAGAAGTCGCGAACACAACGGTGTTGGCGTTTTGCAAAGAAAAACGATTAAAAATAATCAGACTGTTATTATGCCGATTAACGCCATAAAGCACTCCCTCGTCAGACGTCAGGTCAGCTGAAATAAACGGAAAAGAAGACGCAATTGGCGATGAATTCAAGTTTGACGAAATCATAAGTTCGTCATTGCCAATTGGAATTGTTGAATTAAAACCTTGCTCTGCCTGATAAAGCACCCGTTTTGTAAAAACCGCACGCGACCCAAAAACAGCCTCCAAATCCTCTGTCAATTTATCAAGCGCAGATTCAGAATTGGCATAAAATGTCACGTACAATGAAAATTGGAAAAATTTTTCCGTGCCCTGCGTAATGTCATCGCGCAATTTTTCAATGTCTTGCAACGCTGTCTCGCGCATCGGGTCGCGCGGCGCGCCCTTTTCCGCATCCGAGGTAAGTTGCGCGCGGAGAACGCCCACTTTCTTTTTTAACTGGTCCAACACCAACCGCGATTCCAATGGATAGAAAAACATGCCAATATCCAGCATCGCGTTGTAATTAATAATCGGCGCAAACCAGCCAACGCTGATGTAGCGCGGATAGGTCATAACAAACAATGTGCGGCAATATTTTCCGCCGATTTTTACAAATGACGGCGTCACTTCAAATGCTGACGGCGCAATCAAATCCAATATCGTGCTTACGCCATGGCGATAAACTTTTTCTTGCTCCAACAGCTCTTTTTCTTGCGCTGGCGTTAATGTGGGTTCGGTCGTAAAGCTGGCGGACTTGTCCGCCGTAGCGTTAGCGGAGGCGGAGGCGGAGGCGGCGTCGGACTTGTCCGACATAGCCTTGGCGGCGTCGGACTTGAATTGTTGCATTTGGCTAATATCCATAAAAAATTCCCAATATCAAATAACAAATGACAAATCAATCCCAAATTTCAAATGACAAAAATTTATACTTTGACCTTTGACATTGATTTGATATTTGAACTTTGGCATTTGACATTCTAATTCTCAACTTTTAACTCTTCAATACCCATCATTCGCTGATTCGCAGAAATATCAGGATTATAAACATTATAATAAAGTTCAATCAAACTTTGCGTATCCAATCTTATTGCCGTAAGCCCCATACTGCTTAGATGCATTATCACATTTTCAACTCGTTGCCCCAAAGAATGTCTGTCTTTTTCAAACCGCGTCTCATCAAGCCGCAGCACTTTGCCCGGCGTCAGAACCGCGCCAAGCCGCGAAAAAAATCCGCGCTTTTTGTCTTCAACAGGACTATACGAAATTACCACAAAAAATTTCTTGCTCATTATATCGCCCAATGTCACCATTTCCTTGATAAATGCCTGATAATCAATAATCTGACGTTTTAATAACTCATTGGTCAGTCCGCGTTTAACGCTATCCAAGCGCCGCAAATAACCATCAATATCCAATTTTCTGGACTGCACCACAACTTGCAATGGAAATTCAATGGAATTCAAAAAATTTACATATGCGCCAACAAGCGCAGTTTGCTCGTCATCAGATTTCAACGCGAAATTAACGCTGGAAACCAACAAAATCGCGCGCAAAGAGCCATCGCGCAAAATCGCGCAATCATTTTTTATTTCCGCAACATCCAAATATATCTGCGTTGATTGTTTTATTTTTTTATTTGCCAATTTATCGCTGCGCATATATTATTGTCCTTTATACACTCCGCCCGTATTAATAATCAAACTTAGTTCTGCCAATTTTGATTTCGGCAAAATCCGCTTTTTTTCCTCAACAAGACCGCCTTGTTCATGAACCTGCGTTTTAATCTCAACAATATCGCGGGCGTAAAATTCGCGATTCCAAACACGCAAAAATGGGCGCTTAGATGTTTGTAAAAAATTCAGCAGAAAAAAATGTATTGGTCTGCCATTAACTTTTGCAAATGCCAGCATTCCAAAAATTGTCAGGTCAAAAAACGCTGAAATCGCAAAAACCCAAAACGCGAAAACTTTGTAAAAAATGAATGCAATCAAAACACTGGCCAACATCAGCACAAACTGCCGAACGGTTATCGGCCCTAAAATTTTATCCTCCACATCAATAAATTGCGGCACCATGAATTGCTGCATATTTAATAATTAAGCCATTTATTCAATCCCAACACCACCATAAAATCTTCCAACGTCATTTCCTTATTCAAAACTTCTTTTACCGGCTTTCCGCTGGCCAAAGATTCTTTGCCAGCTGACAAATACATCGCGTAAAGCGGAGAATGCTGCCAATTCTTTTTGCCAAGCATCCATTTTTCCAGCGAATCTTCGCGCAATAAATCAAAGCGCTCTTTCAATTCTTCCAACCGTTCTTTGCTGTCACGACCAATCCTGCGCAAACCAACAATGTCCATATTCAAAAGTTCTTCGGCCGGCCCGACTAATTTGGGTTCAAAACGCACGTCAGCCAAAGGTTTTTTAGTTGTAATAACAGGCTTAACAATCTCTGCCACAATTGGTTTTTTGGGAATTGGCGGGGCCGCAGCTTTTGGAATTTCCATTGCGCGTGATAGTGGTTCAACCGTCAAGACCGGTTTAATTTCTATCTTTTTTCTTTTTTCAAATAAAACATCCAAATGCCGCTTGCTCACGTCTAAAATTTTTTGTGCCTGTTCCTCATTTATGCCAAAGCCACCGCTTGTCTCTGCTGCTGTCAAAACATACAAAAATTCTTTTGGCGCTCTGATTTCCCGCAAAAAACTTTCCAATATCTGCGCGAATTTTTGCTTTTTTGCGTCATTGGGAAAAGTTAATTTCAATTCTCTCAGAATTTGCTCAATGGTTTCTTTGATGTGCGCGCTATTTTGTTGCTTTTTGGCTAACGCGCCATCATCAACTTTCAATTCTTCAAATCCCGCCGCCGCTAACGCTCTGGCGGGCAAGTCATCGCTTTTTGACAATGCTTGCTGCATTTCTTCAGGTGAAAAATATTTGCCATTGCGACGATACATCATTTTCCCATCTTTGGTTTTTACCAAAACAAAATCATCAGCAGTTAACAAAGCGTCATTATTTTGTCGCACGTCTTGCGTCATATATTCCATTGATAAAACCCTGCTTCTTCATCAAAATATGCAAGCTGGCTAAATTGGAACAGCCCTTGTTTGCCAAAATTGCTCGCGAGCCACGCGCCAAAACTTGCTGCTTCTTGTTCGGTCAATCCAACTCTGTCTTCCAAAACGCCGCGCAAAAAGCAAACCAACAATTGTGTATGGTCTCCGCCAGTTTTCAATCCGCGACGTTTTATAAATCCATCGGCAATCATTTTTAAATTAACAGAATCTGAAATCGCGGCTGGCAAAATTTTGTTTTCAGTCAATAGCTGCAAGCCAACCAAAATTTTAATATTGTCTCTCGCGGCCAATGCGTTTTCAAAATAATTCAAAATTTTATTTTTATCTTGCGCAAGAGCTGTGCCAGCCGCGTCGTATTCAGCGCCAATAGCTGCCCTGTCTTTTTCATTATTCAAAGAAAATGATTTACTAAACACTTTTGCTTGCCCCGCCAACGGCGGGGCTGATTCAACTTTGATTTGTTTTACTGGCGCAATTGAAACTTCTTTATTTGCTTGCTCCAGTTCAACTCGTGTGTACGGAAAAATCGCGATTTCTTTTAATTGTTTCTTTTTGACGTCTTCATAAAAATTTCGCAGATTTTCATAAACGTCAAAAAGCAAGGCAACGAGATTTTTATCTTCGTCAGACAAACTGATTATTGATTTATCGCTTGTAAAAAACTGAGCTTTTTTGATTGGATTAAGCATCCCGTCCTGCTCAATTCCAAGGACAAACAATCGCAGCCACTCGCCAACGGTCCGATTGCCAACTTTTTCAACGTTGTTTGATAAAACGCGAATTAACTCGTCGCGAAAAATAGATTCTATGCCCAAATAATAAATGGTCAAAACATTGACGCTCATTTTCTTTTGCCAGTTGTCGCCTCGCAAAAGTTTATTCACCTGATTTTCAAAAACATTTTTTATATCGCGTTTGTCAGCATCAGGCGAGGTTGGCTCCATATTCAGAAAAATTGGCGATTCTTCTTCAACAGCTTCAACGACCACCTCTGGTTCAACTTCAATTTCCGGTTCGTTTTCCTTAACAACTGCCTTTTTAAATTTTGCAATAAATTGGCCAAACGTAGCAGGGTCACTGCCTAATTTCTTAATATATTTGCTGGCTGCTCCGCCAAACCAATCATCAATAATTAAAAATTGTTTGCCAGCAATTTCCAATGCTATTTTTTGAGCTGTGCCAACATCAACTTTCAACAATTTGGCAATTTCTTTATCCAAAGAATCAATTGCCAAACTTTTTGTGACGATATCTGTTTGTAAAGTGGTTAAATCACTTGCCGCGAGTCCGTTTATATTAAACTTTTTGTAAATTTCATCATTTACGCCAACGCTAAAAACTGACCGTACAATTTCCTTTACGGTCATTGGCAATTTTTGCAATAGTTGTAAACGTCGGTTCATATTCTATCCATCGTGATTATTTTTTTCCTCCTCCGCCACCTTGCTTTGCAGCCTCCTTTGCTGCTTCTTTTGCGTCTACTCTTTTTTGAACTTTAGCCCTTGCAGCATCTGGCACTAACTGATTCAATTCAGTACTCTTAAATATTCTCTCCTGAAATTCTTCTAATCTTGCCGCTGCCGCTGTTCCTGCCTTAGTGATTTCAGCCACAACATCAGTATTAAATGCTGCCTCAACAATTCTTTCTTTAACTTCCACGTTTGTTGCTTTAGTCAATGAATCAAAATTGACGTTTTGCACAACAGAAACAATTGGCGATTTTGCGGTCACTGCGCCCGGAGTGATTGGCAATTTTCTCGCGTCAAACTGATCAATTTTATTAGCGTTCATCGCGCGTATAAAATAACTCATTTTATCCATTTGCAATGCGCCATTATAAGTAAACGTCTGCTGCAAATCTCCTTTCATCTTGAAAATCGCAGCGCAAATTTTATCAATATCACCGGCTGGAACTTCTTTTCCGTCTTTGTCTTTGCGTTCTCGCGCCGCTTCCAATGATTTCAAAACACTTGCTTCGTCGTCAACTGATCGTTCGGCCGCTTTTTCTTTTGCTTTGGTATAACGGTCAATGTTCAAAGATTCATAAGCAATCTTATCAAATTCTGCGTCTTCGTGCGCTTCTTTATTTTGGTCATCGTATTTAATTTTTCCTTTTTTGAAATCTTTTGCCAAATCCTCTCTTTGTTTTGAATCTGACAAATCATAATAAATATGCGCAGCTCCGACTTTTGCGACAGAATCTTTTAACGAGGGCGCGATAACCGGATTTTTGTGCAACAAACTGCTTTCAGCGTCTTTTTTCAATTCCTGCACTGTTGCGCGGTCGTCTTTGTTCAATTCTTTTTTCTCTGCCAAAACCATTGTGGCAGCAATTCGTTCAGCAAAACTTGCCGCGACATTGTTCATTATGTCGCGCAAAGCATCTGGCCTTAAATTGCCATCTTTATACGTGCCCAATTTATCGTCAACTTTTTTCTTTTCGTCTTTATATTTTTCTGTTTTTTCCGCCAGCCCGCTTGTTCGCCATCCATCAACCGCGCTTTGCTTCATAACCGCAAAACCTCCAATCAACGCGCCTAATGCCCCGGCTGCAATTTGTTTTGGTAATCCACCGCCAGCACCTTTTACATTCCGTACAGCAGCTGCTCCTTTTTGCCACGCTGATTTTATCGTCGCAATCGGCGCGCGCGGAATCGCTGTCACGCCTTTAAATCCAGCAACAATTGGTTTTTTCATCACGCCCCAGACAGGTCTGCCAATCGCTTTGCCAGCTTTTGCGCCATATTTTTTTATGTTTCTCCAATCTGTGAATTTCTTTGCCAAAGTTGCCCCGCTCGCGACCATCATCGCGCCAGTCACCTTATTTTTTATTGCCAGGCCCATTTTTCCTGCCATACCTCCAGCCCATGCCGCAGCGCCGAACGAGCCATAAAGCATGGCAATTGCAATGGCAACGGTCGCTAAATTTTGATTAATGCTTACTTTTGATTGCCCGCTTTTCGCGCCGCTCTTAGATTCTATTTCCTTATCATATTTTTCCAGTTCAGCCTGCGTGGCTGATGACATTATCGTTGATTCTCCAGTTGATAGTGTCGCCATTGTGTAAAGACTCAACCACAAAAAAAATGCAACAAGCGGCCCAACAAAAACATACTTGGTGAACGTGTCCCACCATTTTTTCGCGTAAGTTTGTGTTATTGGCAAAACCTCAAAAGCAAACGCTATCGGAGAAAAAATTACCAAAAACCAAATATAAACAATGCGCACCAACAATAGTCCCAAAAGCAATGCCATTGCTCCGATTGACGCAATCAACAATAAAAATCCAAGCCCCTGGCTTAAAAAGATATTGAACGTTACCTCTTCTCCGCCAGTCGCGGCTGTCATTGGCGTCAGATATTCTGTAAGACGCAAACCTGTCACTAAATTAAACGCCGAAACAGCTTTATAACCATTAACAAAAGTGAGCATTATTACTTGCCCAAAATCTATAATCAATCCGCAAATCAATTTGCTAAAATTAACAGCCACCGCAGCAAAGACCAATTTTGGCAAAGTCTTTTTAATCGCGTATGATTCCCTTCCGAAAATATTAGCAAAAGCAATTACCAACAAAACAACAACAAACATCATGTTGCATAAATCTCGCACAATAATCCAGCCTTTTTCCACAGATGGCAATGAGAAAAAATCATTGTACGCGCTGATAGTCAATATCAATCCAAAAAGTTTGGTCAAAATCCATGACAACAGACCGTTTATAATATTCAAGAGCCAGTTTAAAATAGTTAATACTGTGTTCATCACTGTCCCGGGTACGCTTGCGTAAGAAGTCTGTGCCAATATAACGTTGGACAACAAAATAAAAACCAAAAATATCCAAAATACTTTTTTATTTTTGGGTTTTAAAAAATTGACTAGCTTTGTAAGTTTTTCAGCGCTAAACATAATCTGACCCTTATTACCGAATTCGCCAAATTGCGAATGGATACAAGGATCTGAATGTTTTAATTATAACACATTTTTATAGATAGCGCTAAAATCACGATGAGTTATTAACAGGATAAAGAGCGGACATCGGATAGCGGTTTCGGTTTCGAAGCACGTTTCGATATCCGTCTAACGTTAACCGAAACGAGCATCGATACCATCAACCAACTTACGTGGGCAGCCGCTTCTTACAAATAATCCAATAAATCCCCGCGGCCGCGGCCATAATTCCAGCGATCAGCCACGTAATCCAGCCAATTTTGCGTGGCTGATTATTACTAAATAATTTTGCCGCGGCCGCCACTTTTTCAGTGATTACAAAATCTTGCGCGCTTCGCGCGACAACACGTAATTCATCTTTATATTTTTTTACAACTCCGGTCGCGCTCGCTTTATCACCCAAATCAAACATTGCAAAATTTACGTCTGACAATTTTGTGGGAAAATAAATGGCGGCCTCACCGCTGTCATCAGCAAGATATATTTTTCGGCCGCTTTTATCCACAATCTCGCCGCTCATCGTCACTAACTTCCCAACCATATTCGCGGCGACTTTACCAGCCTTCACTAAAGTTACGGCTGGCAAGTCCGCAGCAATCGTGAACGGCGCAGAAACAATTTCCTTTGCATACGCAGTCTTGATCAACGACGAATATTTTTTAACTACAGCAATCTCACCCGCCAGAGCAGGGTTTTCCTCTGCTGAGTCGGAATTGGGCTCGCCCGTCGTAGCGCTAGCGGAGACGGGTAATTCATTTGCCGCAGCAGCTGTTGTTTTTGCACTCCATTGCCAACCAGTTGAAAACCGCGCAAAACTTTGACCAACAACAGGAGATGAATAATTTATTGAACTCACAGCTTTTCCCGCTGGATCAATCAATCGGCTGCTGTCTTTATCATTATTCAAAATAATCGCTGTTTGTTTTCGCGAAAAAACAGCATAACCAAGCGCTTGAATAATAAGCGGCTCGTCAACAGTATATGGTTTGCTGCCGCCATCAGCATCATCAATTTGCCATTTGTACAAATTAACAGGCACTGCGCCTGTGTTAAAAATTTCAATCCATTCTTCCGCATCATCGCCAACAGGATCTGGCAAAATTTCATTTACAACCAGCGCGTCTGAAAATTGCACTGCTGGTTTATCCTTCGTAGCCGCATCGGCGGAGGAGGACGCAACAACAGGTTCAACCGCGACAACTGACTCAACAACTGCCTGTGTTTGTTGAGCGCCCGTATCAATCAAAACAATGGGGATTATTAGTTCGTTAGCGCTGGCTTTTGTAATCTTTGCTGTCACTTTAAAATCCGCAGAATCAACGCCACTGTCAGCTGTAACATTTTCCCTGACAACAGATTGCCCTTTTGTGGCGACTGGCGCATTATCAGCAACATTGCCATCATCCCAATTTCCATACGCGACCTTGTCAATAATTTGGTCCGTTGAGTCTTTTAACAAAATAATGTCGCCGCTGTTGTTCAAACTTGCGCGCTCAAAAACCATGTACGCGCCAAATCCAAGCCCTCCACTTAATTTTGTTTTTAATCCAGAGCCCTCTTCAATCGTCCAATCGGTCAAATCAATGACGCTCGCTGAATTATTGTACATTTCAACCCATTCTTTGTCTCCTGAACTTGGATCGGCTACAAATTCGCTAATAACCGCCGCGCCGATGGCGGTTTCAACCGACGGCTCAACGGTAACTGACGTTTCAACAACGTCTAACGGTTCAACGGTCGCAGGAGCTTCAACAACCGCTGGCTGCTCAACAAGCGCCGTGGATTCAGCAACCAC
>JACRDX010000009.1 GCA_016212745.1 Candidatus Falkowiibacteriota bacterium
AAAGTATGGCTGACATTTTGGAGATTCATGAATTTTTCGTGGAGGGCACAAATCAAGAGCGTTCGCACGTCCTGCTTCACATTACTGAACCCGGCACGCCAGAAGAGCGCGCCAAGGGGTATTTTTTTGCTGTCGCGGAAATCAATAACGGCCCATTGGAACAAATTGAACATTTGCAACAAATGATTGATGATTTAGAATCCGGATATTATGAAACAGATGACCAGCCGGGAAAAAACGCTTTTGAAATAACATTGGAATATCTAAATCGCCGCGGACACCATGTTTTGCAATATAAAAACGCGATAACTAATTGCCTTGTTGGAGTCCTACGCGGAAAAGACCTATATTTCGCGCAACACGGGCACCCGCACGCAGTATTATTCTATCAAAGCAAAGACGGTCTGGAACAAATGGAGGTTACAGGCGGAGAAAGCGACCCGGCCTCTGGACAACTCTTCCCTTCTGTGATGCAAGGCCAATTAAATACTGGAGATTATTTTTACATTGCCACCCCGCATGTGATTGACTTTTTTACTTTTGACCGCGTGGCAAAAATCTTGCTCACTCGCAATACTCGTCAAAGCGCGACACACATACAAAAGGTCTTGGGCGATCTGGGAAGCGAACTCTCGTTTGGCGGAATCCTATTTCACTTCCCAACTTCACTGGACATGCCAAAGACAGGCAAAAGGCCGATTCAAAGCGACGATGGTTCTGCCGCGTCTTTGCAAAAACTTGCCAGCCAAGAAAAAACCACTGAAGAAATCATGAAGTCCTCTGTTGTGTCCAACTTTGGCAAAAAATGGCAGGCATGGCGCGCTATTCAGGCGGAAAAAACAAAGAAGAGGGCCTTGGAAAACGTACAAGAAAAAAGAAAAAGAAAAATGATAAAAAACCAAAAAGGCCACATTGAAACCAATTTCCGGCCAAGAGAAGACAGTAAAGAGCCAATGGCGAGCGTAATGCTGGTCGCGTTTGGCCGCGGGCTTGTTTGGTGCCTGTCAACTCTTTGGCGCTTGATTAAAAAGACAGTGATTTTTATTGGCAAATTCACTATCGCGCTTATACTTTTAATTACTAACAAAGACGGAAAGCGGCAAGATGTTCTGCGCGTCTGGCGCCATGCTTGGTATGTGAAAAAAGAAAAATTTTCTGACATGCCGATGTTAAGCAAAATACTGTTTGTCCTCACTGTCCTGCTGGCTCTTGTGTTTCTCGGAAGCATAGCAACGTTTAAAATAAAGACATCTTATGCCGCCAAAAAGACCGCTTATAACAACGCAGCACAAGCTATTATTGATAAAAAGGCCGCGGCAGAAGCAAGCATAATCTATGGCGATGACAGCCGCGCGCTCTTGCTTTTGCAAGAAGCCAAAGCTGCGTTGAACGGCCTATCTGATAGCGGCAAGACGCGAAAAAACAAAAAAACTGAATTGGCAAAAAGCGTGGAAGAGGCGCTGTCCAAATTGCGCAAGCTTGCAGTTGTAACGTCGGAGCTGGTGATTGATTTGGCGCAACAAAATCCAAAAGCGCAAACAACTGGCTTAGTGCAAATTGATAAGACAATGCTGGCCTACGGTGTTGATGACAATTTTTTGTATAAAATTGACGCTAAAGCCAAAACCGCGGAATTGAAAGACCACACTGGTTTTTCTAAACTCTCCAGCGCGTCCACGCCAAAAGAAAACGACTTTGTGACTTTTCTGACAGGAGACAAAGAAATCGCATCGTATGACAAGAACACTTCAATTCTGACAAAAAAAGACATCACGTATCCAAATGAAAATTCAAAACTTTCGTCAATCTGCGTGTACAATCGCAAATTATACACAGTTGACACAAACAACAATCAAATTTATAAGCACGTTTTGACGCAAACTGGCTTTGACAGGGGCTCGCTATGGCTCAAAGACAGCGCTGATGTGAAAGACGCAATTTCAATCGCGGTTGACGGAGATGTGTTTGTGTTAAAACAAAATGGCGAACTTCTTAAACTCACAGGCGGACTAAAGCAGGACTTTGCTCTTTCCGGCGTTGACCCGCGATTGGACAGACCGACTATTGTCTGGACATACAACAATGTCAATAATATTTATATCCTTGAGCCGACAAACAAGCGTGTTGTCATGACAGATAAAACCGGCAAATTAGTCGCTCAATACACCGCAAATGAATGGAAAAAGCCGACCGGTATGATTGTGGATGAGGCGGGAAAAAAGATATTTGTGTTGGATGATAATAAAATTTATAAATTTACGTTTTGATAAAATTCTAAATTCAAAGCACCAAGCTCCAAATAAATCACAATTACCAAAATTCAAATTTGAATATTTGAATTTGTAATTTATTTGTGATTTGTAATTTTGAATTTGTAATTTAAAAAGCCCGGTATCTCTCCGGACTTTTTATTTTTACACTCTTTTACTTCAGGGTAACCTTGCCTCCGGCTTCCTCAATCTTCTTCTTCATATTCTCCGCGTCTTCTTTTTTAACGGCTTCTTTAATCATCTTCGGAGCGCCGTCAACAATCGCCTTGGCATCAGCCAAGCCAAAGCCGGTTACTTCTTTCACGGCCTTGATGACATTGATTTTGTTGGCGCCGACATCAGTTAATTCAACGTTGAATTCTGATTTCTCTTCATCTGCTGGAGCAGCTACGCCAGCTACTGGAGCAACGGCCATCATCATGGCAGGAGCCGCAGCAGAAACGCCGAATTTGTCTTCTAAAACCTTTACCAATTCAGAAAGGTCAAGGACAGACATTTTTTCTACTTGTTCCACAAGGCCCTTAAATTTTTCTTCACTCATATTATTTATGATTTAGATTTCTGAATATTATCAAGCACATTAACTAAACCGCGCAAATTTCCGGCCAATACATTAACAAAGCCGGAAACAGGCGCGTTGAGCGCGCCAACTAACCGAGCAAGCAATTCTTTTTTTGATGGCAGAGCAGATAAAGCCATTACCATACTGACATCAATCGCTTTGCCTTCCAAAATACCTCCTAAAAATTTCATCACATCGCGCTTTTTGGCAAATTGCGCTGTGATCTGCGCTGGCGCGGCTTCATCTTCCATGCCAGCAATCAATGCCACGCCGCCTTTAAACGCTTCATCGCTAACTTCTATTCCAACGTTTTTCAAAGCGCGTTTAAGCAAGGTCCTCTTGCTCACAATATAGCTGACTTTTTGCGCGCGGCAATTTTTGCGCAACTCGTCTGTGTCAGCGATTTTTA
>JACRDX010000010.1 GCA_016212745.1 Candidatus Falkowiibacteriota bacterium
GGCAGAAATTGTTTTTGGACTTCAAAAATCCCTTCAAAATCCTTGCTGAAGCCGAGCCCCGCCTCTGGCGGGGCGAGGCAACAATCGCCCAAAATCCGAATTCTGAAAATTGGCGGAAGGGGAGGGATTTGAACCCTCGGTACCTTGCGGTACTCCGGTTTTCAAGACCGGTGCACTAAGCCACTATGCGACCCTTCCCTACTTTTAAAAAACGAACTCGTCCGCCGAAATTCCGCTTTGGCAAACGAAGGCCGGACTTGTCCGCCGAAGCTCTGCCAGCGGCAGAGCGAAGGCGGATCGGACGGGACTCGAACCCGCGATCTCCCGCGTGACAGGCGGGTGTGTTAACCAGCTACACCACCGATCCACTCTGATGTGTTAATCCGCTACACCATTAATCCATAACAAATTGCTAACATAATAATCAACGAAAGACGTTGTGTCAATTTATTTATTCCCCGCTCTAAACAACTCCACGACCTTATCGCGCAAACCGCAAGCGCGAGTAATACTCTTTAATACGGGAAGATTCTCTACAATGTCTTGAGGGTCCATTGGATACACCTCAATAGCCCGACGCGCTGTGTTTATTTTGAATTTCAAATCTTTTGCCAAATATGTTTTGTCACTGCCCTGCAAACTTTGCGCAAAATCTAAGGTCTCAAATAATCCCTCAAAATCTTTGGCTTCTCGTATTAACAACATCCTAACTGTGTCGCGCAAATTCTGTTCTCGCGTCAGTGATGTTATTGGAATTTCACGACGACGAACTGCCTCAACTCTTCTTTGCAAATCTGAACTTATCGCATCGTATAATTGTTCCCACGTCATAGGTTTTTCTACAACCGCTTTTTTGCCTGCCTGCTCACCGCTTATTTTTTCAAAAATTTTTTTAAACATACATAAAAATTAATTTAAAACTTATTTTTGCTTTATTTTCCGCATCAATTGCCAACTTAATATCACAACTCCAAAAACAAACAACCCTGCACTTATAATCTGCGCCCAACGAACTCCAAAAAGCAATGGGCTGTAATCTATTCTGACAAATTCCAAACAAAAACGCAAAATTGAATATAAAATTAAATATCCAAAAAAAACCAATCCGCTAACCCGTACAGACGAGATATATCTCGTCTCTACCATAAAAAACAAAACTAACAAAATTGACAAAACAACCACGTTTCCCAAACTTTCATACAATACTGTCGGGTGAAAAAATTCAAAACCAGAATATTGAGCTGGCCGCAACACCGAATCAATTGGAATCCCCCATCCCAAACTTGTTGGTTTGCCAAAAATTTCCTGATTAAAATAATTTCCCCATCTGCCGATAATTTGCGCGGCGCACAAACCAATGGCCGACAAATCCAATAATTGCCAGATGTTAATTTTTTTGCCCTGCGCGAACATTATTGTCGCGGCGAATCCGCCAATCATTATTCCATGAACCGCTAGCCCGCCCTGCCAAATTTTCAAAATATCCAGCAAATTATCTTTGTACAATTCCCACGCGTACACAACATAATAAACACGCGCGCTAATAATTGAAAAAACCAGCCAGTAAACAGCCAAATCAAAAATATCATTCTTTTTAATTTCGTAAAATTTTGCCAATCGTAAAACTAAAAATAAGCCAATCAACCCACCGATGACCATCAGCAATCCATACCAGTGAATTTTTAATATTCCAAACTCTGCCAAATATGGCGTTGGATGATAAGTGTGCAAAAACATAAAACTACTTCTTGGCTGTTTTTTTGATTTTCCGCAATTTCGCGTCTATTTCACTCCATTTTGCAACCAGCTCTTTTTCAACAATTTCCCACGCGCCAACTGACAATGTCTTGTTCTTTTTGAAATCAGCAACGACATTTTTTACGACTTTCGCGTATTGCCCTTTTGTCACTTTTTTCAAACTGTCCAAATCGCACAAAATCGCTGCCAATGCTTGGCTTGCTATTTTTTTAATTTCCTCTGCCTTTTTCAATGTTTTTTTGTCTAAAAATAATGATGCGACTGCCGCGGCAAGCACCAACGACGGCACAATTTTTTTCAATTTCATATGTTTTAAAATTATTTCTTAAATTATAGCACAAAAACCGTTTCCGGTCGACAAACTCCGTCAAAATCAACCATCGTCTCGCATCATCAACAATCGCCGCATTAATCCGTGACCGTTGAGATGCTTTAAAAGCCCAAAATATGATTGCAAACTTTGATTGTATGCCGCAGCACCGATAATACCCGCCTCCAAACTTTTCCGCAGGCACAACATCTTTCTAAACATCCGTTTTTTCGTTTTTGTCCGCACAATACGATAATGTGCACGGACATATTGCACTTTTCAGGGTAAAATGTAGGGCATATGACAAGTATGCCAAAAAATGACAAGGATGCTAAATTTAGATGGATTAAACCCATTTTAGATGGCGATCTTACCCTTAAAACAATGGTTAAAATATGCCCATTTTCCGAACGCTCTCTTAAATACTGGCTTGCCCACTACCGACACGAAGGTTTTACCGGCTTACAAAATAAATCCACCCGCCCCAAATCCAATGCCAATGAAACGTCTATTCGCATCAAAGAACGAATCTTAGAGCTCAGGGCAGATACGAATCTTTGTGCCCAGAAATTACACTGGAAGCTATTGAGAGAGGGCGTTCGCGTTCATCCGAGAACCATCGGCAAGATTTTAAAACAGCAAGGTCTTGTCAGAAAATATCGTTCACGCAAAAACAAACCAAACAAAACACGCGCGTGGCAGCGCGGAGACATGGTGGCAATAGATGTAAAATATGTTCCGGATAAAATACAAGGAAAGAAATATTACCAATTTACAGCAATAGACTGCGCCAGTCGCTGGCGCCACATGGAAATATATGACAGCGCCACAAACTATTCGGCAATAGAATTTTTAAAACAAGTGGTTAAAATAGCCGACTTTCAAATTAAAGCGGTGAAGACAGACAATGGAAGTTGTTTTACGAATAGATATACTGGTTAGTTGAAAAGCACTGATCCATTAAATCCACGGATACATGCATTTGACCAAGAATGTGCTAAGATTGGGACAGTGCATTACTTAATTGATCCGGGCAAGCCTGCTCAAAATGGCTGCGTGGAGCGCAGCCATGGTTCAGACCAGAGACATTTGTATGACAGATTCAAATTTAATACGTTAGAGGAATTACGATATAGAGTCAGATTGTGGAATATGTACTACAATGATTTAGAACATTGCGCTTTAAATGGATTAACCCCTAACCAAGCCCTTCTTTCCCGAGTGCAATATGTCCGTTCCTAAAACAACACCCTCTGTTGACGCTAATATTTTTTTCTGATATACTTTTCCTATATGAAAAAAGACATTCATCCAAAATACTACACGAACGCGAAAATCACTTGCGCGTGCGGAAATGTCCTGATGGTTGGCTCAACCCAAGAGGATATTAAAGTTGACCTTTGCTCAAAGTGTCATCCTTTTTATACTGGCAAACAAAAGATTGTTGATAGCGCTCGCCGCGTTGAAAAATTCACAGAGCGCCAAGCGAAAAAATCAACTGCTGTCAAAAGCAAGCGCGTTAAAAAAGCTGCGAATCGCGCAAAAAAAACAGAAAAAACTAAACAATAGCAAAGAAAAACCGCTCCAGCTAGCCATTTATTTAGGAGCGGTTTTATTTTAGAAACATAAATCGGATATCGGTTGTGGTGTCGATGCTCGTATCGAAGAACGTTAAACGTTAAACGAATACCGAAACGAGCCTCAAAGCCGATTACCGAATACCGTGAATTAAATATATGGAAAAACTAGAACAAATAAAAACCAGATTCGCAGAAATTGAACGGGAACTGCAAAATTCTGATGTTATTAGCGACCCTGAAAAATTGAAAAAACTTTCAAGCGAACACGCAAGCATTCAAGAAATAGTTGAAAAAATAAACCGTTTGGAAAATTTACAAAAACAACTGGCAGGCGCCCGCGCCACATTGGATACACCGGAGCTGGAAGCCCTGGCAAACGAAGAAATCGCAAAACTTGAGCCGGAAATAAACGCGCTGCAAACGGAAATTGCAATTGATTTAAAACCAAAAGACCCGCGCGACAATAAAAATGTGATTATGGAAATTCGCGCGGGTACTGGCGGCGAAGAGGCCGCATTGTTTGCCGGAGATTTGTTTAGAATGTATAGCAGATTCAGCGAAAGACAAAATTGGAAAACAGAACTTTTGTCAGTAAGCAAATCAGAACTCGGTGGTTTTAAAGAAATTATTTTTGAAATAAAAGGCCGTGACATTTTTAAATTCTTAAAATACGAAATGGGCACTCATCGCGTCCAGCGCGTGCCAGAAACAGAAAAAAGCGGCCGCATCCACACCTCTGCCGCGACGGTCGCGGTTTTGCCAGAAGTTGAAGAAATTGAATTCAAAATAGAAGCAAAAGATTTGCGAATTGACACTTTTTGCGCAGGCGGACATGGTGGACAAAGCGTCAATACAACTTATTCAGCGGTGCGCATTGTTCATTTACCAACAAACACGGTGGTCACATGCCAAGACGAACGTTCGCAAGCGCAGAACAAGGAAAAGGCAATGAAAATTTTGCGTGCGCGAGTAATGGAATTGGAAGAGCAAAAGCAACATGAAGAAATGGCAGAGCAGCGCCGCACGCAAATCGGAACTGGCGACCGCAGCGAAAAAATCCGCACCTACAATTTTCCACAAAGTCGCGTGACTGACCATCGCATTAAACAAAGCTGGCACAATCTCAATGAAATTTTGGATGGAGACATACTTCCAATTATTGCAGCATTACAAAAAGCGAGCTGATTAAATTTTGAATTCCTCAATTTTGAATTTTGATTGAATGACTTAATGTTTCAAAATTTAATCATTCAAACATTCAGGTTTGATTCAAAATTAAAAATTCAAAATTCAAAATTCCACACGATGTCTCTTTCTATAAACGCCGCCCTAACGCTTGCGGCACAAAAATTAGCAGCGGCCAGAATAACATCCCCGCACCTAGACGCTGATGTTCTTTTGAGTTTTGTTTTGAAAAAATCAAAAGAATTTTTGTATAGTCATAGCGAGCAAATATTGAAGCGCGCGCAATATTCAAAATATAAAAAATTAATAAACCAGCGCGCGCGATATTTTCCTGTCGCCTATTTAACAAACCATAAAGAATTTTTCGGATTGGATTTTTATGTTGATAAAAACGTTTTAATACCGCGGCCAGAAACAGAATTATTGGTTGAGCGCGCGTTGCGCGCGATGGAAACAATTAAAAACAAAAACGCAACCATCGCGGATATTGGAACTGGCAGCGGCTGCGTTGCGATTTCTATTGCAAAAAATATAAACGCGCGCGTTTTTGCGGTGGATATTTCATCAACCGCTTTAAAAATTGCCCGCAAAAACGCGCGCGCCATTTGTACAGACGCGGCCGCCGCCGTTGGCGGGGTGAACATGCCACGTCTCTCTCGTAAAAAAATCAAATTTTTACACGGTAATTTATTGGAACCTCTGAAAAATAAAAAACTGGATATTATCATTGCCAACCTCCCCTACTGGTATGACAATGATATGAAAAATTTATTAAAATCTTCTTGGTCAAAATCTATAAAATACGAACCGCAAATTGCGATAAAGGGCGGCAAAACAGGCCTTTCAATTTACCGCAAATTTTTCCAACAAATCAGCCAGCTTAAATACCGACCAAAATATATTTTAACGGAAATTGACCATCGCCAAACAAAATCAATAAGCGCGTTTATTAAAAAAATCTTACCCAATAGCAAGATTCAAGTATTTCAAGATTTGAACAAAAAAGACCGCGTTATTGTTGTGACAATTTAATCTCAACAACATTTCCGAATTCTTTTTCCAACTTATCCAAAGTTGGTTTTATTTTTTCCACATCTTTTCCAATATCTAACACGGCCGCATAATCTCCTTGAACAACTTTTGTGTTCAATGGATATTTTTGCAAATCAGGAAAATCGGCCAAAAAATTGT
Organism: Candidatus Falkowiibacteriota bacterium; assembly: GCA_016212745.1. GTDB lineage: Bacteria > Patescibacteriota > Patescibacteriia > UBA11705 > JACRDX01 > JACRDX01. The sequence continues at coordinate 6,025 of JACRDX010000010.1, forward strand.
TTATAAATTTTTCAGTTTGTTCTGGCGTTGATTGTTTAAAAAAAATTTTAAAAAATATTTTATTTTGCGCGTCAGTCTGTAACGCCTGCAACTTTTCCTTAATACTTTCAATGGTCTGCTCGTTCAACGTAGCGCTATTATTTTGTTGCGACTCAACATTTGTTGTTGGCAAATCTATTTCTGGAATAAATTCTGGCAAATCAAAGTGCGGCGGCTTTGATAAATCAATTCCTCGCAACCGATTTATTCCATAAATCGCAAAGCCGCCGCCCAAAATAACGACAAGAACAAACACCGCGACTTTTTCATTAGTTTTCATAGTTAATTAACTACAAGCTATCTTGCTACTTTCCTACCAGCCTAATAAGCTACTTTCACCCCACTATCAACAACCTCAATCCACGTTGATCCTTTGTTAAATTTAATTTCCTGATTCAATTCATCAAAAAACGTTGTCCTGCTTTTTTCTGTTGATTTATTCCACTTGCCTTTTACAACCTTGCCATCCAAAAATACAACGGCCTTGCCAGTCCCGATTGTTTTAACTTCACGGCGGCCAACGTTGTCTTTAACAATAAAATCAACATACATCAGCACTAAATTTTTCGCCGACAATTCCACGTCATGGTCAGCTTGAAATCGCGAATAGCTATTTGAAACTTTATTATATTTCCAACTTACCGCAAAATCTTTATTCCCAAAATCAATGCTGATTTCCTGCGTTTCCGGACGGCCGGACATTTCCGCGTCATCTTTAAACTGCCACGTTGCAAAACCAATTTTATTTTCAAACCAATTTTTGTCTGTCAACGCTTGCTTCAACAACTCTGCGGACGTAAAAATATTGTACGGCGCAACTTTATTCCAACTGCGATAAAAATATTGTTGATTGTAAAACTCATTCAAATCTTTTGCCCCGTTTTTCTTTAACAAATTCAGCGCATCAGGACTGCCGCCGCAATGCGCGTAAACAGCGTTTAACTCGTTTGCCCAATCAACAAAATACGGCCGCGCAGAACGCACTGGCCCGATTTTGTCAGGTAGATTTTCAGAAAAATAAAACGCCAAAAATCTGGTGTATGGAAATTCCGCAATGGCCTCAAAAACCAAGTCCGCTTTGTCCAAACCTTTTTGCGGTCTGGCTATTGGCGAATTGTCAAACATCACGCCAACCACTTGCTGTTTTTGCGGCAATGCTTTCAAACAAACGCCTGACAGCGGATTTGTTGCCAAACAAGGCGCCTCAAGAATTGGCGCAGGATTTGGCGCAACAACTTGCTCTGTTTTGGATTTAAAATTAATATTGCTGATTTTTACCAAACCAACTAACAATAAAAATCCGCAAACTCCCATTGTTATTAAAAATTTCAGCGGCCGCGCCTGCGGCCGAGGTCTTAATCTTCTTCCCATTTTTATTTTTTCTCCTCAGCAGGCACGGTCTTCTCTGGCTCTTGCTCTGGAGCAACGTCCGCTGCTGGCGCTGCTTCAACTTTCTTAACTTCTGCTTCGGCCTTAACCGCAACGGCCGTCGCGACAATCACGTCATTCTCCAGCATTGGCTCAATGCTTGCTGGCAATTTCAAATCAGAAACTCTAATAAAGTCGTCAAATGTTTTTAGCGCTGACAAATCAACCTGAATAGATGAAATCAAATCATGCGGCAAACATTTAATTGGCAACGTGCTCATGTTTTTATTGACCACGCCACCGAGCAGCTTTTCAGCCGGAGAGTCGCCAACAAATTCCAATTCAATTTCAGTCTCAATCTTTTGTCCAACAGGTACCTGATAAAATTCCAAATGCGTAATATCGCCAGTTATTGGGTGCCGCGCCACACCTTTAATCAAAACTTCGCGCGGCTTTTTTTCATCTTGAATTTCCAATTTAATAAGGTTGCTGGTTCCTGCTTGTTCATACAATTTTTCAGCGGCCTTGATGGCGATTTCAACATTGATTGATTTATCCACATCAGGACCATAAACCACAGCCGGAATTGTGCTCGCGCCAGTTTTTCCTTCGCGTTTTTGCACTTTTGCGTCAAACATAGAATAGTAATAAAATTTCTAATTACTAATTACTAATTTCCAATGAAATATTTAATGTCTAAAAAAATCTAGCATTTGTCATTTCATTAGAAATTGGAAATTGGATATTTGTTATTTTTTATACTATCTCTAATCCTCGCGCTTGTCAATCTCTCCTAAAATCTGTCCCTGTGCGTTCTCACGCTTTCAGCGCAGCCAATCAATGCCAAACTCACAACCAAAAAGCTGCCGCCATAGCTCAAAAAGGGCAAAGGAATTCCGGTTACAGGCATTATCCCCAAATTCATTCCAATGTTAATGACAATGTGTATAAAAAATATAATCGCAATGCCCAAAAGCAAAAATTGCCCAAAATCATCTGGCGCCTTTTGCGCTCCTATCACCAATCTCCAAAAAACAATGGCAAACAAAGCAAGCACAAGAAATACTCCGACAAATCCAAGTTCTTCCGCGACGACCGCAAAAATAAAATCGCTCTGGCTTTCCGGAATAAATTTCAATTGGCTCTGCGACCCCAACCCAAGCCCTTGCCCCCAAAAATTTCCCGCGCCAATCGCAATCACCGCCTGCCGAACATTGTAGCCGCTGCCCAGCGGGTCAAGCTGTGGATTTAAAAACGCCAAAATTCTTTCCTGCTGATAATCTTGAAAAACAAAAAACCACGAAAAAATCATGGCAATCGCAACAATTCCTACCATTAAGAACAAAAATGATTTTTTGATTTTTGTAAGCAAAAGCAAAATAAACCATACGCCGCAAAGAACCAAAGCAGACCCCAAATCTGGCTGTAAAACCACCAACCCCACCAGACCGATTGTTAACAAGCCGCTGGCAACAACATGTTTCATCTGGTTAAAATTCTGGAATCGATTGCAAAAAAATCTTGCCAAAGCCACGATTAGCGCGACTTTTGCCAATTCAACGGGCTGAAATCCCAATCCTCCCACCACAAACCATCCGGTTGTTCCACGTAAAGTAGTGCCCAAAAAAATCACCAAAACCAACAAGACAAACGCTGCCGCGTACAGCCATCTGCTGTACAAATACAAAAACGAATAATGTATCGTTGAAAAAATAAAACAAAGCACAATTCCAATCAAAAAAAACGTGAGCTGTTTGTCAAAAAAAGAAAAATCCGGATTGTCCCGGCTAAGCTCAATGCTATAAATGGCTGCCAATCCCAGACAACAAAGAAGACAAACGGCCGTGAACAACCACCAGTCAAACCTCCTTATCTGCTCTCTAAATCTGGACAACATAGCATTAAGACAATTAGCACGCATCGGTTAACGGTTTCGAGGCTCGTTTCGGTTGACGTCTAACGAATAACGAAACGGACATCGATACCGAATCCGATATCCGATTTAAATATAATTATTTCAATTCTCCTGCTGTTTTTTCAAATGCCATGAATGAAGATGGATTTAATATATCAACAACTGGCGCGACCAAAACAGAATCAACAGACCCCAATGAATAATAAAAATTTATTTTTACTTCCCGCGCTTCCTCGCTTTTAAACTCATCAAGCGCGGTAATCGTCGCGCCAACAATCTGGCTGCCCCTGAACAACAAAACAACAAAATCCACTCTGCTGAAATTGTAAGCGCTTTGATTCGCGACATTAAATTTCACCTGACTTATTGCCACCTCCTCTGCCAATCCCAATTGTTGCGCTGCTACAAAATCAGCATTGTCTATGGCAAACTTCCAAACTTTTGCTTTTAAATTTTCAAAATCCGGCTTTTTTTGCCATTTCAAATTTTCCAAAACAATTTGCGCGTCACTGAAATTGGTTTGCGATGTCCAATTGAGTTCTGCCAAATATCTATCTTCGCTTGGCAGCAAAAAACTTGTCTTTATTCTTGTCTGGCTTGTCCCCACCAAAAAGTAATAATCAAAAGACGCCAGATACCAGCTCTGATTAGGATTACGTGCCTCAACCACAATGTCAAATTTGTCTGCCTTAGTTTTCAGAACTGTCACTTCTCCGATTTCAACTGGCAGCGGATTGTTTTTTTCCTGCAAGTACGAGTAATTGAGCTTTGGCGCAATTATTTGCTTTTGCAAATTGTCCAGTTCTTTATACTGATATGAATAAAAAAACAACAAGCCAATGCTGCCATACAAAAACAAAATTCCAGCGACAATTGCCAACGTGATTGTGCCGCTCTTTTTCAATTTGTCTTTATTGACTACAACCCAATATGACCATTTCAATTCTTTTTCAGTAAATTTTTCTTGTTCCTTTAAATATTGCTCCTCCATAAAAAATATTGAATTAGATTTCCCTCATTATACCACAATATTACAAAAATAAATCCGCCACCCTGTAGAGACGAGATATATCTCGTCTCTACCATATAAATACCACATTAAAAATTGTATGCAAAATTGAGGGTTGTGCATAACCAACCCCCGTGAATTTCCCATCGGCCAAAATATATCAACAACGCTGTTGATTATATTCCAAAATTTTGATAAAATAGATTCATAAATTAATCGGTTTTTGCAACATAATATGCCAGCTAAAAAAAGCAAAAAAACATTGAAAAAGACAGTTAAAAGCAGTGGCGAATACACCGCAAAACAAATCACTGTGTTAGAAGGACTTGCCCCTGTGCGCAAACGCCCGGGAATGTACATTGGCAACACTGCCAGCGAAGGCCTGCACCACATGGTTTGGGAAGTTGTTGATAATTCAATTGACGAAGCAATGAGCGGCCATTGCGATCATATTGTCATACGCATTTTGCCGGATAACATTGTTGAAGTTGCTGACAATGGCCGCGGAATTCCAGTTGAAAAACACGAGGTCACAAAAGTATCTGCCCTGGAAACGGTCTTGACAAAATTGCACGCTGGCGGAAAATTCGGCGAAGGCGGCTACAAAGTTTCAGGCGGTTTGCATGGCGTCGGCGTCTCTGTTGTCAACGCTCTTTCTTCGTTGCTGCGCGCAACAGTCAAGCGCGACGGCATTATTTACGAGCAAGAATACAAAAAAGGAAAACCAGTAAAAGCAGCAAAAGCCATTGGCAAAGTGCGCAAACCATCAAAAGATGATCCGTTTTATCCTGACAACGAATTTACAACCGGCACAACCATCAATTTCAAACCAGACGATTCAATTTTCACTGTCCTTGAATTTAATTGGACAAAAATAATTACCAGATTGCGGCAACAAGCTTACCTGACAAAAAAAATAAAAATTGACGCGATTGATTTGCGCGACAAAAAAAATCCGCAAAAATATTGCTTTTATTTTGAAGGCGGCATTTCTTCTTACATCAAACAAGTCAACAAAAAAGACAAGCCAAAACATGACAATGTTTTTTATACGGAAAAAATCGTTGATGACATTTTAGTAGAAATCGCGATGCGCTACGTTGATGAATACGGCGAAACACTGATGGCATTCACGAACAATATTATTAACCCTGACGGCGGAATGCACGTGGCAGGGTTTCGCAGCGCGCTCACGAGAACGTTGAATAACTACGCGCGCAAAAATAATTTAATAAAAGAAAAAGACGAAAATCTTTCAGGCGATGATGTGCGCGAAGGTTTAACCGCCATCATAAGCATTAAACTGGCAAATCCGCAATTTGAGGGTCAGACAAAATCCAAACTTGGAAACGTTGAAGTAAAATCAGCAGTTGAAACTGTTTTGGGCGATGAACTGACAATCTTTTTGGAAGAACATCCGCGCGACGCCGAGGCAATAATCGGCAATGCTTTGCTTGCCGCGCAGGCGCGCAAAGCGTCAAAAGCGGCGCGCGACGCCGTTATCCGCAAAGGGGCATTGGAAGGAATGGCCTTGCCAGGCAAGTTAGCAGACTGCTCGTCGCGCGACCCTGAACAATGCGAAATATACATTGTTGAGGGAGACTCTGCTGGCGGTTCTGCAAAACAGGGCCGCGACAGAAATTTTCAAGCGATTTTGCCGTTGCGCGGAAAAATTCTAAACGTTGAACGGTCGCGCATTGATAAAATGCTTGCCAACAACGAAATAAAATCTTTGATTATCGCGCTTGGCACAAATTTTGGCGAGCAATTTAACATTGAAAATCTTCGGTATCACAGAATTATTATCATGACAGATGCTGATGTTGACGGCGCGCATATCAGAACTCTTTTGCTCACCCTGCTTTTTAGATATTTCCCAGAACTTGTTTCGCAAGGGTATGTTTATATTGCGCAACCGCCACTTTATCAATTGAAAAAAGGCAAAGAAATTCGGTACATTTACAACGACGCGGCATTGAACATCGCAACAAAAGAATTGGGCACAGATGGCATTAATATCCAACGATACAAAGGTTTAGGAGAAATGAACCCTGCGCAGCTTTGGGAAACAACAATGGACCCGGCCACGCGGCTGCTAAAACGTATCACAATTGAAGACGCGGAAAAGGCAGACGAAATGTTTGATATTTTAATGGGCTCTGATGTTCCGGCCAGAAAAAAATTCATTCAAACTCACGCCAAATCAGTCAAAAATCTGGACATCTAACCAACATTGCGCATTTTAATCTTTCTTGTTATACTCGCCGCATATGTCAAAATTAACTCAATATCTAATTGACTCAAGACAGGAATTGCGAAAAGTGAACTGGCCAACAAGAAACCAAGCGTTTAATTATACGTTGGGCGTAATTATTTTTAGTTTAGCGGTTTCGTTGTTTCTCGGCATGCTTGATATTGGATTTGCCTATGTCATTAAATTGATAATCCACAAATAAAAATAAAAATGATATGGCAAAACAAGTTTCTCAAGGTCGCCAATGGTACGTAATACATGCTGCAGCAGGATACGAGGAAAATGTCGCTGAAAATTTAAAGCAAAGAATCGCTTCAATGAACATGGGCGACAAAATCTTTAATGTAATGGTTCCGACCGAGAAAAAGATTAAAATTAAAAATGGAAAACGCAAAACGGTCATTGAAAAAGTTTTTCCGGGCTATGTATTGGTTGAAATGATTTTAACAGACCAATCCTGGTATGTTGTCAGAAACACACCGCACGTCACAGGTTTTATTGGCATTGGCACTACTCCAACGGCGCTCGCAGATAAAGAATTAAAAGCAATCACAGATCGCATGAAAACCGAAGAGCCACAATATACAATTGACGTGGTTATTGACGACCCAGTTAAAATCGTTGACGGACCATTCAAAAATTTAGAAGGCAAAGTTTCCGAAGTTGACGCTACAAAAGGCAAAATTAAAGTATTGGTCTCATTGTTCGGAAGAGAAACGCCCGTTGAGCTGGACTATTTACAACTTAAAAAAATTTAGCTAAACTATGGCATATGGCAAAGAAAATATTGACACAAATTAAACTGCAAATCGCAGCTGGCAAAGCAAATCCTGCGCCTCCAGTAGGCCCAGCGCTTGGCCAGCACGGTTTAAATATTCAGGATTTTTGCAACCGCTTTAATACCGCGACAAAAGATAAAGACAGCGACATTATTCCTGTTGTAATCACAGTTTTTGAAGACCGCACGTTTGATTTCATTTGCAAAACTCCGCCAGCATCAGTGCTTATCAAAAAAATGCTAAAACTGGATAGTGGCTCAAAAAGCTCTGGCCTGACAAAAGTTGGCAAATTGACAAAAGCGCAGCTTAAAGAAATTGCAGAATTAAAAATGCAGGACATGAACACAAAAGATATCAACGCCGCGATGAATACAATCGCAGGAACAGCTCGCCAAATGGGAGTAACCGTAGAAGAATAAAACAATATGCGCTCAAAACGCTACACAGAACAATCAATAAAAATAGACAAAAACAAACTGTACTCTGCCGAAGAAGCGATCAAGCTTGTAAAAGAAACATCAAACATAAAATTTGATGCCAGTATTGAAGTTCACGTACGTTTGCGCATTGACCCAAAAAAGGGCGACCAACAGATCCGTGGCACAGTCGTTTTGCCGCATGGCAGCGGCAAAAGCAAAAAAATTGTTGTGTTTGCAACAGGTGAAAAAGCAAAAGAAGCGCAGGAAGCTGGCGCCGACATAGTCGGCGATGAAGAGCTGATTGAACAAATCAAAAAAACTGGCAAATGCGATTTTGAAATCGCTGTCGCGACGCCTGATATGATGAAACCTTTGACAGTGATTGCCAGAATTTTGGGAACAAAAGGTTTGATGCCTATCCCAAAAAACGAAACAATAACGGTTGATATTAAAAAAACTGTCACTGAATTGAAAAAAGGCAAGATAGCTTTTCGCAACGACGACACCGCGAATTTGCATGTGATTATCGGAAAAGTTTCATTTGACGACACAAAACTTTTGGAAAACTTCAATGTGTTTAAAGAATCTTTGGAAAAATGCAAACCAGAATCATTAAAAGGCAAACTGATTCACAACGCAGTAATGAACGCCACAATGGGACCCGGAATAAAATTGCAGATGTAATGAACAAAACGATCGCCCCGACCAAATGGCCGGGCGATTTTTTTCCACAATCTCTTGTTTCTTTTTTCGCACCGTTTTGATAAGATGGTTGAATAATATGACCAACCACAAACGTCCTTCTTGGGATGAATATTTTATTCAAATTTGCCAAACAGTCGCCTCCCGAGGCACATGCGACCGCGGCCGCTCTGGCTGCGTAATAACTCGCGACAAACGAATCATTGCCACCGGCTATGTTGGCGCGCCAAGCGGATTGCAACATTGCGACGAAGCTGGCCACATTTACAAAAAAGTATACAATCAAGACGGCAACTATTCAGAACATTGCGTGCGGACAGTGCACGCTGAACAAAACGCCATTTGCCAAGCTGCTCGCCTCGGCGTTTCATTAGACGGCGCCACACTATATTGCAAAATGGAACCATGCCACGTTTGCGCGCAATTGATTATCAACTGCGGCATTAAACGCGTTGTCTGCGAAAAACAATATCACCAAGCGCAACTGTCGCGCGATTTTTTTGCTCAAGCAGGCGTCAGTTTGATTGTCATGAACAGCGAAGTGGAAAAATACGAGCGCATGTAATCCGACTACCAGCTACAAGCTACTAACCTAATCTTCTATATGTCAAAATTAATTCTCGGATTCGTCGGCGAAATCGCCAGCGGCAAAGGCACTGTTGCCAAATATGTCGTTGAAAAATACACAGCTGGCTATCATCGCTTTTCCACGCCAATCAGAAAAGTTTGCGATGTTCTTCTTTTGGAACAATCGCGCGAAATCATGCAAAAACTTTCAGAGACCTTGCGCGCCAACATTGGCGAAGACATTTTTGCCAAAGTAATTGTTAATGAAGTCAAACAAGACTCAAAAAAAATTGTTGTGGTTGATGGCATACGCAGGCCAGACGACGTAAAATATTTAAAAGAATTGCCAAACTTTTATATTATCAACGTGCAGGTTGATGAAATGGTTCGGTACAAACGTTTGATTGGACGAAAAGAAAACGCTGATGACGCGACAAAGACATTGGAACAATTCCGCAAGCAAGCAGAAGAAGAACCAGAACGCAAAATTCGCGAAATTGCGGCAAAAGCGGATTTTATTATTGATAACAACGGCGAATTTACAGAAACACAACGACAAATGGATGAGTTAATCGGCAAATTGCAAAAATAAAATATGCCTGATTTACGCATTTATCATCTCAACGACCTTGAACCTGAAATCCGTGCCGTCACTTTTGCCAAATGCTCGCGCTCGCCGCTTGCTTTTGACGAAATCGCAAAAGAATTGACGCAGAAAAAAGCCAGCGAATTTCACGAAAAATGGGTTGTTGGCTATGGGCATTCATCTGTGGCAGAACACGCGGTTTTGTCATTGGCGCTTGAAAATGTTTCAATTCTCGCGACAAAAATAATTGAGGACAATCGCCTTGCATCTTACACGGAAAAATCCTCGCGCTATCAAATTTTTGACCATGACAAACTTTACAAACCAAAAAAATTAATGGAATCATTGCACCGCGAAACTTTTGAAAACGCGATTAACAAATTGATGTCAACGTATTTGCAAATCGCGCCCGCGATGAAAAATTTCATTGAAAAAAAATATCCAACGCCAGAAGGCGTTGATTTACGGGCGCATCAAATTTGTTTAAAAGGAAAAATTTGCGACAACATCCGGTACCTTCTACCCGTCGCAACAACGACAAACCTTGGAATGACAATCAACGCGCGCAATTTGGAACATGCCATCAGCAAACTGCTTTCGCACCCATTAGACGAAGCGCGCGACATCGGGGCTGAATTGAAAAAAATTGGCGCAACCGTTTGTCCGACTTTAATCAAATACGCTGACTACAACAAATATCTCGCAGAAACGCCAGTAATATTAGCCGTTGAAACTAACAAAATATTTGGCAACGTGTCCGCCGAAGCGGCGGATGATGACGTTGCACTGGTTGAATATGACAAAAATGCGGTTGATAAAATTCTCACGGCGATTTTATACAGATTTTCAAATTATCCATACAAGCAAGCCGCGGAACGCGCGAAACTTTTGACAATGGAGCAGCGCGAGCAGCTTTTGGAACAGTTGCACAACAAAATGGAAACGTTTGACTGGCCATTGCGCGAGTTTGAACATGTTTATTACACTTTTGATATTACAATGGATTATGGCACGTTCCGCGATATTCAGCGGCACAGAATTTGCACACAAACAAATCAACTTTTAGCCGCGAACTTGGGATTTTCAACTCCACCGGAAATCATTGAGGCAGGTTTGCAAAAAGAATATTTGGAAGCAATCATTATTGCCGAAGATGCGTGGCGAAAAATTGCTCCGGATTTTCCGGAAGAAGCGCAATATGTTTTACCGCTCGCCTGCCGAAAACGAACATTGATCACCGCGAATTTGCGCGAAATGCACCACCTCATAAAATTGCGCTCTGGCAAATTAGGACATTTTTCTTATCGCCAAATCGCGCAAAAATGTTTCGAAAAAATCAAAGCTGTTCATCCTGAACTTGCGCAATATATTCGCATAACCAACAACTAAAAATATGTTGGGAAAATTTATTGTTTTTGAAGGCGGCGAAGGCAGTGGCAAAACAACGCAAATCAAATTGCTACAACAAAAGTTAGAAACCGCTGGTTTTTCCGTTTTAACAACACGTGAGCCAGGCGGAACTAATTGCCCAATTGCCGAAAAAATCAGACAACTATTAAAAGACCCGACAAACAAAGAAATGAAACCAGCCGCGGAATTTTTTCTTTTTTTAGCAAGCCGCAATCAACACGTTGAACAGATTGTAAAACCTGCTGTGTCTGCTGGACAAATTGTCATTTCTGATCGCTACTTTGGTTCCAGTTTTGCATACCAACATTTCGGTCGCGGACTTTTTGACCTACAAACAATGAAGAACATCAACGCGCTAGCAATAAACGGCGCGGTTCCGGACTTAACAATTCTGCTAGACATTGAACCAACATCTGGATTAACGCGCGTTGAATCTGGCGCAAACAGAAATAATTTAAAAGACGACCGTTTTGACGCGGAACAACTGGAATTTCATGAAAAAGTGAGAAATGGATATTTAACTTTGGCAAAAACAGAACCAAACTGGCAAGTATTTGACGCAAACCAACCACCAGAAAAATTGCATGAACAAATTTGGGCGCAAGTCCAAAAAATGCTATAATATTGCTATGAATTTAGAAACTATTATCGGGCTAGAATTCCATATTCAGCTTAAAACAAAAAGCAAGATGTTTTGTCGTTGCTTGATACACCAAAGCGCAAGCGCGACGGCGATCGCAACCGAAGAGAACCACGAAGTGGCTAACAAAAACATTTGCCCCATTTGCATGGGGCATCCGGGAACTTTGCCGGTTTTGAATAGCGACGCAGTGAACAAAGCAATTGCCGTTGGTCTTGCGCTTAATTGTGAAATTGCCAACAAAACAAAATTTGACCGTAAAAATTATTTTTATCCAGATTTGCCAAAGGGCTATCAAATTTCCCAGTACGACCTGCCTATTGCCGAGCATGGCTGGTTTATTATTAACGCCAAGGCCGAAGACGGCCTTGCTGGCTCATTGACCGACGAAAACGAAACAAAACGAATTGGAATTACTCGCGTGCACATGGAAGAAGATACCGCAAAAATTATTCATTCCAAAGATAAATCACTTTTAGACTTTAACCGCGCTAGCGTTCCTTTGATTGAAGTTGTGACGGAGCCAAGTTTTTCAACACCAAAAGAGACGAAAACTTTTAGCCAAGAACTGCAGCTTTTGATGCGACATTTGGATATTTCTGATGCTGACATGGAAAAAGGGCAACTTCGTTGCGATGCAAACATTTCAGTTAGACCCGTTGGAGATAACAACTATTACACAAAAATTGAAATTAAAAATTTAAATTCTTTCAAATCCATTGAAAAGGCATTGGCATTTGAAGAAAAACGATTGACCGCGCTTTGGCATGACAATAAATATCCGGAAACAAAAGAGACCCGCGGATGGGATGACAAAAAGCAGGAAACAATTTTGCAAAGGACAAAAGAAGATGTGGCTGACTACCGTTTTTTTCCAGAGCCTGACATTCCCCCACTACAGATTAGCAAGGAACAGATTACCGATGTACAAAACAAAATGCACGAATTGCCGCAGGAAAAACGCGTCAGGTTTGTTGATGAGCTTGGATTTAATTTTGAGCAAGCGAAAATTTTAACAAGCGAAAAACAAATTTCATTTTATATTGAAGAAATAATTTCAGAATTAGCCGAGTGGCTGACAAGTTTAGCCGGAGTTGCTGATGCTGACGAGTTGAACGTGGCAAAAAATAAACGCAAGCTGAATCAGCTGATTGCAAATTGGTTCATAAACAAGCTTGCGCCAAAATTAACAGAACAACAAATTAACGAACAAAATTTTATAATTTCAGCGGAAAATTTTGCAGAATTTATCGGTTTGGTTTTTACAAACAAAATAAACCGGCAAATCGCTGACAAAGTTTTTGAAATAATGTTGAGAAACGGACAAGACCCATCACAGATTCTTGAAGAAAATGATTTTAAGACCGCCAGCGCAAATGAATTGGACAGTATTATCAAACAGGTTTTGAAAAATAATCCAAAAGAAGTTGTCGCGTATAAACAAGGCAAAATTGCTTTGTTGCAATTTTTTGTTGGGCAAGCAATGAAAGAGACAAAAGGATCTGCCGATGCTAACGAATTACGCAAATTATTTGAAAATTTTCTGAAATAGCCCCGCTAAAAAACTACAAGCTATCTCCTCTGCTTCCTCAAAATTTTTCACCCACTTTATATTAGAATCGCGTTTGAACCACGTCATCTGCCGTTTGGCATAATGCCGCGTGTCGCGTTTTATTAAATCAATGGCCTGTTCCAAAGTAATTTCCCCGCGCAAAAACATTCCGATTTGTTTATATCCGATTCCTGATATTGATGTTAAATCCCAACTAAACCCTTGCTGGTTTAATTTTTTTACTTCATCTAATAAACCGTCTGCCATCATTTTATCAACCCGGCTGTCTATTTTTTTATACAAAGCTTCTCGCGGAATATTGATTCCAATCTGCAAAAAATCAAACAATGGCTTGCCCCCCAGGGGATTGCCAGTCATACAATCTTCCCGCGTCCGCAAAGCGTGGCGCGGATTTTTGTCGTCTCTTTTTACATTGGCAAAAGAAAAATTATTAACCAAAGCTGAAATATACAAACCTGTGCCGCCAACAATAATCGGCAGCTTGTCGGGATTAGAGTTGATTATTTCAATCACTTGATTTTTCCAATCAACAACCGTGAACTCTTGGTCCGGCTCAAGCTGGTCAACCAAATATAGCGGCACACCCTCAACCAAATACCGTTCCTCGCCATCAACAACCTGCCACGCGCCAATATCTTTATTCGTTCCAATATCCATTCCTTTGTAAATCTGACGCGAATCAGCTGAAATCAAAAAACCATTGCATTTTTTCGCCAATTTCAAAGCAACATCAGATTTTCCTGACCCAGTTGGTCCGAGTATAATTATCACCTTTCTTTTTGGCATATTTTATTTGCAAAAATTAAATTATTTTGTTATCATAGAATCATCCTCCTTCGGATTGTCGTCGCGGAATAAAGAGCGCATCAAAAGTCTATCTTGAAGCACCTGTTATCCCAACGGCGCTTAGATTCCTGCTTCCTGCCTGCCATACATAGCAGGTCTTGTCACCGCCACCAAGAGTAATCGCTCTTTATTCCGCGCGACAAATTTCCGCTGCTTAGGACGCACACGTCTTAAGCTATTTTTTTTCCACAAAGTCCCCAGGCAAGCGCTTTTGTTATGTTGACAACAACTTCCTTGCCCAACAAATCAACACCAACATCCGCGGCAAATCGCACCTTTTTCTTTTCCCTGCTCTCCCCTTCCCAACAATCCTCTGTTTTTTTCATTACCAATACTTCAACATTTTTTCCAACAAAACTTTCATTGCGCGCCTGAACAAATTTTTTGAACAGTTCGTGCAATTTATTCCAGCGCCGCGACTTTTCCTCCTTTGAAACATCGTCGTTTAACAGCGCAGCAGCGGAATTTGGCCGCGGAGAATATTTTGAAATATAAGCATTATCAAAACCAACTTCTTCAAAAAATTTATAAGTATTTTCAAATTGCTCTTCCGTTTCTCCGGGAAAACCAACAATTACATCTGTGCCAATATGAATGCTTGGCCGAGATGCTCGTATTTTTTCAATCAACTTTAAATAATCTTCCACCGTATATTTTCTATTCATTTTTTCCAATATTTCATTGTCACCGGCCTGCAATGGCAAATGCAAATAATTCATCATTTTCGGCAAAGCCAACAATTCAATCACTTCGTCGTGCAAATCTTTTGGATGCGACGAAGAAAACTCCAAACGCGTGATTCCATCAATTTTATTTACTTCCCACAATAATTTGGCAAAGTCATGCGTGCATTTGTTATCACTTGAACAAAAAATTTGTTCAGGCGCGCAATATGAATTAACATTTTGACCAAGCAAGATTACGTGCTTTTTGCCTTGACCAACCAATGTTTCAATTTCTGCCAAAATTTCTTTTGCCAACCGACTTTTTTCGCGACCGCGAACATACGGCACCGCACAATACGCGCAAAAATTATTGCAACCAGTCATAATCGGCGCTAACGCGACATACGGCGCACTGCTTGTTGGCGCGCCGCTTAGCGGTTGGATATTAAAATAATCAACATAGTCCAAATCACAACCTAAAAACTTTGAAAAGTTATCCAGCTCATTAATATTGAAAATAAAATCAAAACGCCCTTGAAACGCTTTCATATCATTTGGCAAAACGCATCCGGTTAAAACGATTTTCAATAGCCGCTTCTTTTTCCACTTATTCCAAAGCTTTAATTTGCCCCAAATTCTATCAATGGCCGTTTGCCGCACTGAACAAGCATTAACAACAATCAAATCAGCGTCTTTTTCATCGCCGGCGCTCCAATTTACGTGCTCAAAAACCGCGGCAATACGTTCGCTGTCGCTCTTATTCATCTGACAACCCAATGTAAAAATAAAATACCGCATAATGCGCAAGAATATCACAAAAATAGCATTTTTACAATCCTTTGATAATCCAATTTTTTATGCTACACTTATGAACAATAAACATTTCGCAAAAACTATGTCGACCATATTTTTCCACAACTTTGTGCAATCAATCAAAACCAGCGCCGCAAGAAAAAATAAGACCATTCTTGTTATCAACATTCTATCGCTTGTCTTTAACTTAGCAAGCTGGCTGTTTTTATATTTCAAATTTAAGCAAATTTTAGCGGACAAAAGTAGCGACATTGTGCCATTGCATTACAACATTTACCTTGGCATTGATTTGCAAGACAAATGGTGGAAAGCGTTTATCATGCCATTTTGGGGCACGATTTTTTTTATATTCAACTATCTGCTCGCATTGTCGCTGTTTCATAAAAAATCATTAGTCAGTTATTTTTTGAGCGCAGTGAATTTATTTTTGCAGCTTACAATTCTGGCTGCGTGCATATTTACTTTGCTTCTAAATATCTAAAATATATATGGAGACCGCGCTTGTTTTTAAAATTGGAATACTCACAATCTGCTCATTTGGCTTAGCGCTTGCGCTCACTCCGCTTTTGCTGTATTTTTTACGAAAATACAAACTTGGCAAACAAATCCGCGACGCGAAATCAGCGCCGATTTTTGCCGGACTACACGCCAACAAAGTCGGCACGCCAACAATGGGCGGAATAATTATATGGCTAGCAGTCTCACTTTTGGCGCTTGGGATTTTTGCATTAGACATGCTAACGCCAGAGGTAAACATATTTACCAGATTAAACTTTTTAACTCGCAGCCAAACGCTTTTGCCGTTTGGCGCGCTGCTTTTCGCAGCAGCCATTGGTTTTTTTGACGACTTACTCGGAATCAAAAAACTTGGCCCAAAGGGCGGCGGCTTGGACATGAAAATCAAAATCTTATCATATTCGCTTATCGCGATAATTTGCGCAACTTGGTTTTATTTTAAACTGGATTGGGACACTGTGCATGTTCCATTTGTCGGAAATTTTGCCATTGGCTGGTGGTTTTTGCCACTTGCGTTTTTAGTAATTGTTGCAACAGCATTTTCAGTTAACGAAACGGACGGATTGGACGGACTGGTTGGCGGAAGTTTGATTTGCGCGTACGCGGCAGTCGGCGCAATCGCGTTTACTCAAGGCAAATTTGATTTGGCAGCTTTTTGCGGCGCAATAATCGGCGCTTTGGTTGCTTTTTTGTGGTTCAACATTTTTCCCGCAAAATTTTTCATGGGTGACACTGGCGCAATGAGCTTGGGAATTGTGTTAGCGCTCATCGCGCTTTACACAAACACAATTCTGCTTTTGCCAATAATCGGATTTATCTTTATTATTGAAGCAATTAGCGTCTTGATTCAAATTTTGTCAAAAAAAATCCGCAAGAAAAAAATCTTTTTATCCACACCGATCCACCACCATTTTCAGGCAATTGGCTGGCTAGAACCGAAAATTGTGATGCGCTTTTGGCTGATATCTGGAATCGCGGCTGTCATTGGCGTGATTATTTTCTTGGTTGACAAAGGATGGTATTAGTAAAAAATTTCCAATTTTCAATTTTTAATTTTCAATTTTGGCATGTTAGATTTTAAAAATAAAAAGGTTTTAATTTTAGGGCTGGGAATTTTGGGCAAAGGCGTCGGAGACGTTATTTTTTTTGCAAAAAATGGCGCAAAAGTTTTGGTGACTGATTTAAAAACAAAAAAACAACTCGCTTCGTCTTTGAAAAAATTAGCAAAATATAAAAACGTAAAATACGTTTTGGGACAGCACCGCAAACAAGACATTTTGAACGCTGATTTGATAATCCGAAATCCTGATGTTCCGCTAAATTCCCCATTTTTACAGTTAGCATTCAAAAAGAATATTCCAGTTGAAATGGATGATTCGCTTTTCGCAAAATATTGTCCTTGCACTTTAATCGGCGTCACAGGCACGCGCGGAAAAACGACAACAACAATATTGGTCGGCAAACTGGCAAAACTTACTGGCCGCAAAGTTTTTGTTGCGGGCAATATCAAGGGAACCGCAACTTTGCCGTTGATTGATAAAGTAAAACCAAATGACATTGTTGTGTTGGAACTTTCAAGCTGGCAATTGCAAGGATTTAAATGGGACAAAATCAGTCCGCATATTTCAGTTTTTACAAATATTTACCCGGATCATTTGAATCGCTATGAATCAATGGAACAATATATTGATGACAAAAAAAATATTTTCAAATTTCAGAAACCGACTGACTTTATTATTTTAAATAAAAAAAATAAGGAAACGCGCGCCGCCGCAAAGGAATGCGCAGCCGAGCCGATCTGGTTTGAAAAATCGCAAGTGCCAAAAACGTGGAAACTTAAAATGCTCGGCGCGCATAATTTGGAAAATGTTGCCGCCGCGCTGCAAGTTGGAAAAATTCTTGGATTAACAATGTCGCAAATGAAAAAAACAATCTGCGATTTTCCCGGAGTTGAACATCGGTTGGAACATGTGGCAACAATAAAAGGCGTAAACTTTATCAATGACACAACATCAACAACTCCGATTGCCGGACAAGTCGCGTTAAAAACAGTAAAAAAACCAATAATTTTAATTGCCGGCGGCGCGACAAAAAAATTGGATTTATCTGACTTTGCCGTAGCAATTGCGAAAACCGTTAAAGCTGTCGCGCTTCTAGATGGCACGGCAACGGCTGAATTAGAAAAAAAGATTATATGCGCCGCTGGTTCCACGTTGATATTGGGAAAGTTTAACAATCTCCGCCCTGCGGTCAACGCGTGTGTCGCCGTCAGCCGCAAAGGCGACACGATTTTGCTATCGCCCGGCTGCGCAAGTTTTGGCATTTTCAAAAATGAATTTGACCGCGGCGAACAATTTAAAAAAATAGTGAAGCGCCTGTTCTATGCAAATAAAATCCGGCATTGATTTTTGGCTGATTGCCAGCTTTGCGCTGCTTTTGCTGGTTGGAATTTTTACTCTTGCTTCAGCTGGTACGGCCATTGGATTCCAAACATTTGGCGACAGTTTTTACTTCTTAAAACATCAATTATTCTTTGGACTTTTACCGGGCATTGTCATTTGCATCGCGCTTTCCCTTATCAACTATCGCGTATGGCAAAAAATTTCGCCATTTTTTTTATTCATCTCAATCGGATTGTTAATTTTAGTATTCATTCCCGGGCTGGGCATGACATTGAACAATGCAAAAAG
The DNA here is from genome assembly GCA_016212745.1 of Candidatus Falkowiibacteriota bacterium. Classification (GTDB taxonomy): domain Bacteria; phylum Patescibacteriota; class Patescibacteriia; order UBA11705; family JACRDX01; genus JACRDX01. Next base: position 24,816 of record JACRDX010000010.1, read on the forward strand.
CTGGGTGGACATCGGGCCAATCCATTTTCAACCCGCGGAAATTGTTAAATTGCTTTTTATACTTTATTTAAGCGGCTGGCTTGCGCGCCAATCTGACGCAAAAATCAAAAGTTTTTCTTATGGATTTTTGCCATTTATATTATTAATCGGAATTGTCAGCGCGCTTATCATCGCGCAGCCTGACGTCGGAACTTTATCAATAATTCTTTTTGCCTCTTGCGCCATATATTTTACGGCTGGCGCAAATTTAAAACACATCGCGCTTTTATCTGGATTTGGTGTCGCGCTTTTTTTTATACTCGTAAAACTGGCGCCATACAGAGCAGAACGGCTGATAACATTTTTACATCCGGAGCTTGACCCGCAAGGAATCGGCTATCACATTAATCAGGCATTTTTGGCAATCGGTTCTGGTGGATTTTTCGGGCTTGGCATTGGCAACTCGCGACAAAAATTTCAATATTTGCCAGAAGCAACTGGCGATTCAATTTTCGCGATATTTGCAGAGGAAATGGGATTTTTTTGCTGCTTCATACTTTTGGCGCTTTTTATTTTTTTGGCATTGCGAATTTATCGTTTGATACAACGAACCGACAATCAATTCGCCAAATTAACAGGGACTGGCATTTTAAGCTGGTTCTTATTTCAAACTTTTTACAACATCGCGGCAATGACCGGACTTTTGCCAATGACCGGCGTCCCCCTATTGTTCATAAGCTATGGCGGCACAGCGATGATGACGGCAATGGCAGCAATGGGAATTTTGATAAATATTTCTCGAAAAAAATAGCCCACACTAAATTTTAGTATGGGACGGTTCTTACGAAATAAGGTTCATTGCTTTGAGTTTCCTCCGAAAAAGATGTTTTTCAGATGCCCGCTCGTCGCGACTGCGAGGGCGAAACGGTCTACCCCGTCTTTGCCAACAAGTCACGACAATGATTTTTGGCTGTAACCCTGCATCTACTTGCAGCGCCACAACAAAATCAAAACACTTATTCCGAAATCTCCAAATATCCTCCTCCTTGTCTTTTAAAGAGCGCGAGGTCATTCTCGCACCTCTTAACAACCGCTCAACAACAGCAGCCGGGTCTTTTGGTAATGTTTTCACATCTTTTGTAAGTTTATCCATCGCATGTTTCGTCACCACAACTTGAACATTACTAAAGATATCACGCGGCTTTTGTTTTGGCGGAGCTTGAGCGCGCTCAAGCACGCTCGTTGCTGCTTCACTTTTCGTGTTCCTCATCGCATGCACCTCCTTAATACGCAAAGAGACAAAAGACCACCACTTACTACCCTTATTATAAGCGGAAACATAAGTTTAGTAAATCCTTAAAATTTGTCAATACTTGACTTATGCTTACCAATAAAGTAGAATAAGGCATAGACATCTTACAAATATCAAATTACAAATTTCAAATGTCAATTCAATGTCAAAACCTAAATGCCAAATATTTAATTTTGTCATTTGAGCTTTGGATTTGATTTGGAATTTGTAATTTGGATTTTGACATTTCTATAATATGGCTCATAAAAAAGCAGGCAGCAGCACGGCACTGGGCAGAGATTCAAAAGCGCAACGACTTGGAGTTAAACTCTCCAGCGGGCAAAAGGCAAAACCCGGCGATATTATTGTTCGGCAACGCGGCACAAAAATTAATCCCGGATTAAATGTCATGCGCGCCACTGATGACACTCTGTTCGCGACTGCGGCCGGCATTGTTAACTTTACTGACCAAAGAAAGACGCGCTTCACTGGAAAGGTTGAAAAACGCAAGTTCGTCAACGTCCTCCCTATAAAAAAATAATTTATAAAAATTTGCCCCCCACTAAGTTTTAGCGGGGGGCGTTTTGTTACAGCGACAGAGAAATGTCTCCGCCAAAATACGCCTGCTCGCCATTGACTGTTGAATACTTCACCTTATACATTCCTGCGGAAACATTACCAACTCCTACGTGGTAATATTCATCCGCTGAAATCGCGATTTTTTGCGCGCTGGAAAAATCCAGAATAGCGCCACTTGGCTCAATGTCAACCAGCGCAAAATCTGCCCGGTACAAATAGTACGCTGACAATGCAACGCATTTGTTGCCGCATGATTTTGCAACAGGCGGTTTCCATTCAAAGCACACAAAATCATCAAAAAACAACTCGCCTTCGCCATTGAAATCAATCACTCCTTCGTGATTCACGAACGAATGATCGCACTGGACTTGCGCTAACAACGGGTCAAATTCTGACCAATCTGGCTTTGCGCAGTTATAATCCACCCACGGAAAACCGCGCTCGCAGATTTGCGCTTTCGTTGTCTCTAATTTCAACGATTCAACGGCGCTCAACTCTCCATTAGCGCCATACCACAGCCACGCGTTCATTCCACTTGGACACTTGATCTCACACTCAACAACATCAACGTCGCCGCCGATTTCCACGTTCTCTTGGGATGCCACATCCTGAACTTGCTCGTCTTGCCAAAGTCCCGCGTCTGGCGGGACGACGTCAGGTTGAAGGATCTCATTCTGTTCATCTACCTCAGCCCCGCCGGCCTGTTCAGCAGGCAGACCATCGGCTTGATCAACGTTGCAATACGCGTCCGCACCCGCGTCTGCCGGTTCATCTGGAAAAACCGACGCGTCCACCGCGACAAACGGTTCTTCGTTTTCTTCTTCCGGGTCAAGCCCCTGCGGCGCCGCGCACATTGTTGCTGTTTCAAACGAAATCGCTGGCCCGAATTTCACGAATGACGCGTAAAATTCGTCTTCATTTTCGCAAGTATTGACCGGCGCGTTTTCATAGCCCATTGCGCTGAAAACCTCGTAATTCAGAAACGGCCGCAACGTGCCGTTTCCGTCAGCAACGAAAATCACTCCGGCACCAAAGCCATCAACACTAAACAGCGGCTTGACCAATGCGCCAGCGCGAACAAACAGCGGCGCGCTCAATTCGCAGTTGTTGAAATATTTCTGCTCTGCTTCATAGCCAGACAATACCTCAACCTGCCCGACATTAGCGCCCCATGTTTTCAGCGCCAGCAACGTTGGCATTGGATAAATCATGCAATCGCTTTCTTCAGATTCTTTTTCAAGCATGTAAAAAGAATCATTGCCAAGCGCCTGAAAAACTACCCGCTTTGGCTGCCAATTAACAACCCAGCTCTCTTCATAGCATGCCATTTCTTCTGGTGCGGCTATGATTATCTGCTCCCATTTCCAGCCATGCGCATTGAAAATTGCCTCATCCGCGATCCAATGCTTTTTGCTGCCCTCAATAACATAGACGTTCGCTGAGCCAGCATCTTTTAACAAAGTTCCTGACGGATGCCACGTGACAATCACGCTTGCCCCGCCAGCGGCAGGGTTAATCCACTGTACAGCATCTGTCTTTTCGGACAAACGCACTTGCTCTTTGCCCATGCCATACTGTTCGTCTTCTTGCATCCTGCGCGTACAACTCATCACACAACAACCAACAACCGACAAAAACATCGCCAGCAGCAGCTTCTTCATGAAAACCTCCGAAAAAGTTGTTAATGAACACTACACATTTTTATCGTATCTGACCCAAATCAACAAACCAATGAAAATGTTATGCACTCCTGACGCGCCTAACGAACTGCGCCAGTTCTCCTTTATTTTTACAACAAAAAAATACCCCGCCATGTTAGCCGAGGCTGACGGAAAAGAAAAAAGGAGCGTCAGATGCAGACCGCTCCAAGCCGATTGTTTATGGGACAATGGCAAACCCATCATGTTTGCTTGCGAAGCTACGACGGCCCGATTCTCCCGTTTGATTTTACGGTTTTCATCTCCCGCGTACTGGAGGCTCCATCCCGCAAGTTTGCGGGATCATGGCCAGATTTACCGCGTTCAATTGAACCGATATTCCCAAAGTTCGGAATCGGGTAGAAGTGACGCGCCATCACTGGCTCGCCCTAAACGTATCGTACTCATCCTCCCGGACTTTCCGCTCCACTTAGGGTCCACTTCTTTCATGATCCGCCGGATAGACTTGACCGCCTAGAACGGTCTTCTTTTATCCGCGTTACGGGCGCCTATCATCCCGCTCGCTTCGTTTCAATGCATATCACAACCTCCTTCTTCGCAAGGCCCCTCCCACCAGTGTGTCAGTGTCAAGTAAAAGCCTTGCCTTTCGGAAAGACTCGCCCTCAAAGGAGCGCCTTGACCCTGACCAACAGCAAACTCAATCAACGATGTACGAATTATAGCATATATTAAAAAATATGTCAATGGTTGTCAATTAATTATACAAAAAACAGCTAAATTTACGCCAGCTATTGACAAAAAATCAAGATTTGCTAATGTAGAGACGTGATAGTATCGCGTCTCTACAACCAATCCAACCAAAGGAGGCGGCAATGAGCAAATTTCTGCTTTTGTCCGCCCTAATCTTGGGCGGATGCACGTTTGAAGTGTTGTTTCCGGCTGATCTGACTTATGCGCCTGATTCAACGGACGCAACCGATGTTGTTGAAAATGCGGATGTTGTTGAAAACGCGGTAGATGTTTTTGACGCAAGCGAAGAGGCAAGCGATTTGGGCGCTGACCAAGACAACACAACCGTTGACGCTCAATCCTGCGCGGAAAACGAGTACTGGGATTCGCACTTTAACAAATGTGTGTTTTACCCGTGCTGCGAAATCAAGGGCAATTGGACGTTTGTGTTCAATGACATGTCAACTTTCCCGTGGAAGCCAATCACCTACTCTGCCAAACTCACGCAAAACAAGGCGTATGTGAAACTTAAACTAACCAGCGATGGCAAGTTGCCCCTGCCCAAAACCATGACCGGCACTTTGGAAAAAAACATCCTCCACTTGGACGGCGAGAATGACAGCGGCTTTTTGACACTTGATGCTACGGATGTCAAAAAGCAACTTGAGACAGACAAAGTTGATGGCGACTATGTTTGGCTCAAGGCTGGCGGCGCCAGCATGGCTGGCACGTTCTATCTACAACGTTGAACGCCCCCCTGCTAAAATTTAGCAGGGGCGTTTTTATTAGATTTACAATTTACGAAAAATATGAAATAATATCGGATATCGGTTGCGGTATCGACGCACGTTTCGTTGAACGTCAAACGTCAACCGAAACGAGCTTCGCGACCATTTACCGACAAACGAATTCTAAATTATGTCCAAGCTTATAATCCAAGGCAATGCAAAATTAAGCGGAACATATTTGCCGCAAGGCAATAAAAACGCCGCGCTCCCAATAATCAGCGCAACGCTTTTGATTAAAGGCAAAGTTATTTTAAACAATGTCCCGGAAATTGAGGATGTCCTGACACTAATAGAAATTATAAAAAAACTTGGTGTTAAAGTGGAAAAACTTGGCGCAAATCGTTATTCTTTTGATGCCACCGAAGTGCCGAACAATGTCCCTGACCCAGAACTTTCCAGAAAAATCCGCGGCATCCTGCTATTGATCCCCGGCCTGATTTATCGCGCAGAAAAAACACAACTTTCATTTTTTGGCGGCGACCCAATTGGCATCAGACAAATTGACACTTTTGCGCAGGCAATCAAATCACTTGGCGTAGAGATTGAAAACAAAAACGGTTCGCTCGTTTTCCACGGTAAAAAAATTATTGGGAATCAACTTTATTTGGACGAAGCCAGCGTTGTTGCGACAGAAAGCGCGATTATTTTGGCCAGCATGGCCCAAGGCGTCACAGAAATTTTCAATGCTGCCTGCGAACCGCACGTGGCTGACCTTTGCAACTTTTTAAACCAATGCAGGGCAAAAATCACTGGCATTGGCTCCAACCACCTCAAAATTCACGGCACAACAGAACTGCAACCAACAGAATATTCAATTTGCTCTGACCACATTGAAATCGGCAGCATCGCGGTTTTGGCAGCCGTCACTGGCAGCGAACTAACAATAAACAATGTCAACCCAACAACTTTTTATTGGATAAACCACGGCTTTGCCAAACTTGGTGTTAATTTAATTTTTGAAAACAATCAACTGATAATCAAGAAAAAACAACCAATGAAAGTCGCGGAAAGTCTCGGCCATCAGATACAAAAATTTGACGACGGCCCTTGGCCAGCTTTTCCAACTGACTTGCTAAGCTTGATGATTGTTTTGGCAACACAAATAAAAGGTGAAGTTTTATTTTTTGAAAAAATGTTTGACAGCCGTTTGTTTTTCACTGACTCTTTACGAAAAATGGGCGCGAAAATCACGCTGTGCGACCCGCATCGCGTGGTAGTTGAGGTCCAAAAAAAATTACGCGGCAAAAAATTAACATAGTACGACA
>JACRDX010000011.1 GCA_016212745.1 Candidatus Falkowiibacteriota bacterium
AAAAAATAAAGTGATAAAAATAAAAACTCATGATTTGCGCAAATTCGCAGTGGACAAACATGGCACCGTTGACGACAAACCATATGGCGGCGGACCAGGACAAATTTTGAGAATAGAACCAGTTTATAAGATGCTTCGCAAACTACAAAGTACAAATTACAAAGTACAAAAAAAATCTAAATGTCAAAATTCTAAATCCAAAATAATTCTATTATCAGCGCGCGGGCAAAAATGGACTCAACAACTTGCTCAAAAATTTTCCAAACTTGATGAAATAATTTTTGTTTGCCCGCGCTACGAAGGACATGACGAGCGAATTCGCAAACTCGTTGATACGGAAATTTCAATTGGCGATTATGTTTTAACCGGAGGCGAACTTGGCGCGGCAGTAATAATTGATTCTATCACGCGCCTACTCCCGGGCGTTTTGGGCAAGCCAGAATCTTTAAAAGAAGAATCACATTCATTGCCCGGTCATCTTGAATATCCGCAATATACTCGCCCAGAAGTATTTAATCTGAACGGTCGCAACTTGCGCGTTCCAAAAGTTTTGCTGTCCGGACATCACAAAAAAATTGCAACTTGGCGAAACAAAAAATCAACCCGCTCCTCAATTTGACTTTCAATCGCGCATACACTAAACTACCAATATGCTCTTTTCGGGAGGTTATCAATGAAACCGCAAGCAGGAACAATGACCCGCCTCGGGCGGACGCTAATAGAAAACGTTGCCACGCCAAAGCAGCAGAAACGCCCAAAACCGCACGCAATAGTCAGGCCGGAAAACAACGGAGAAACAATTGCCGCGATTCGCGGCAAAAGAGAAAACATAGCTGCGACTGGCAACGCATGGATGGCAAGGATATTCTTGTGCGAAGAGCAATGGCTTGGCCGCACAAATCCTGATGAAGTCAGCTTAGGGACAGACCTTGTCTGTTTCATAAACAAACAACCCTTAATTTCCACAGACGCAATCTACGTGACGCGCGTTTTTAGACGCTTTTGCGTCGGTAAAGTTGTCACAATCAACTGATACCAACGCGCCCTCCCAAGACAACCCCTCCCAGCATTCCACGGAATTGCTGGGGTTATTTTTTATTGTTATAATGCTTTGATATGGAAAATAATGCAATCATATTGGTTGACAAGCCAAAAGGAATGACCTCGTTTGATGTTATCCGCTTTTTGCGTAAAAAATTGAATATTAGCAAAATGGGACACGCTGGCACGCTTGACCCGCTTGCCACCGGACTCTTGATTATCGCGACTGGCACAGCAACAAAAAAATTAACCGCGCTAACGGGCTTGCCAAAAACTTATGTCATGGACATTTTGCTTGGAGTAAAAACAGATTCTGGCGATTTAGAAGGAAAAATTTTAGAACAACAACCAGTCACCAGCGTTGATCTGCAAAAAATCCAATCAACATTACACGGACTGATTGGCGAAGTTGAAATCCCGGCTCCGATTTATTCCGCAATAAAATTAAAAGGAAAACCACTTTATAAATACGCGCGGCAAGGCAAACCAGTTGAAGCGCCAATGCGAAAAATGACAATCACAAAATTAACTTTGCTTGAACATTTTGCTGACGCGGATAAATACGTTTTGAAAATTGAAATGAACTGCGCAAAAGGAACGTACGCGCGGTCAGTGGCAGAAGAAATCGGACGACGGCTGGGGCTGCCGGCAACAATCAAGGAACTTCGAAGAACAAGAATCAACGACTTTCGCGTTGAGAACGCAGCCGTCTTGACGCGTTAAAATCTTTAGGATACAATAAACCCGACCAATTGAGTCGGCTTTATTTTTATGAAAATATCCACAAAATCTCAATACGGCCTGCGTGCGCTTCTTGCTATGGCAAAAGCAAAGTCAACAATCAAAACGGTTGCTGACGTTGCCAAGCTGGAAAACATTTCCAAAGATTATTTAGAAAAAATTTTTGCAAAAATGGAACGCGCAAATTTCGTTAAAAGCATCCGCGGCGCAATGGGCGGTTATGTTTTGGCACGTCCATTGAAAAAAATTACGGTCAAAGAATTTTTAATAGCAATGGATGGCGAAATCGTTCCTGTTCAGTGCGTTTCAGGCATAAAATGCCCAATGAGTAAAAAATGCAAAGCAAAAAATATTTGGTCAAAAGTAAAAGACAAAGTTGAGCACGCGCTCTCAACAATCACTCTTGATAAACTAATATGAAAAAACAACAAATATATTTAGATTATTCAGCAACAACGCCCGTTGATCCTGTGGTATTAAAAGCAATGACGCCATTTTTTTCCAAAAAATTTGCCAACCCGGCTTCACTTTATAAAAAGGGTCTTGAAGCGCGCGAAGCTCTTGAACTTAGCCGTCTAACAATCGCGCGTGCCATTAACGCGGAAGCCGGCGAAATAATTTTCACAAGCTCTGCCACGGAAAGCAACAATTTCGCGCTCAAAGGTGTGGCTTTTGCTCACCTGCCTGCGCTCCGCTTCGGCATGGCAAGCAAAAGCCGCGGCAAACATATAATTATTTCAGCAATTGAGCATGATTGCGTTTTGGCAAGCGCAGCTTGGTTGCAAAAACAAGGATTTGAATTGACAATAATCAATCCTGAAAAAAATGGCGTCATTGACTCGCAAAAAATAAAAAACGCGCTGCGACCAGATACGATTTTGGTTTCTGTAATGGCAGTAAATAATGAACTCGGAACAATACAGCCAATATCTGAAATCGGAAAAATATGTCGCAGCGCAAATGTTTATTTTCATACTGACGCGGCGCAGGCCTTTGGAAAAATCCCACTTGATGTTCGCGCGATGAACATTGACCTTTTAACTTTGTCATCTCACAAAATTTACGGACCAAAAGGCGTTGGCTGTTTATTTATCCGCAAAGGCGTAAAAATGGAACCAACTATGCATGGCGGCGGCCAAGAATTTCATTTGCGTTCCGGCACAGTCAATGTCGCGGGCATTGTTGGTTTTGCAAAAGCAGCAGAAATTGCTGTGGCAACAATGCGTGACGAGCAGCAACGAATTTCTGGATTGGCAAACAAACTAATCGCTGGCATAAAATCAACAATCAGCAACGTAGAATTGAATGCCGACGTTCAAAACAAAGTTCCAAATATACTCAACTTACAATTTTCTTTTATTGAAGGCGAGTCGTTGTTAATGCTTTTGGATTTGAACGGAATTCAAGTTTCAACTGGCTCTGCGTGCAGCTCTGAAAAATTGAAACCAAGCCATGTTTTGATGGCCTGCGGACTTAGGCCAGAACAAGCGCACGGGTCTGTGCGTTTTAGCATCGGCAGATTTACAACTGAGCAAGACATTGACCGCGTACTGGAAATTTTGCCAAAAGTCGTCAACGATTTACGAAAAATATCCCCGCTAAAATAATGCCAAATATCAAATGACAAATAACAAATCAAATCCAAATGACAAATAACAAAAATTAACATTTGACATTTAGATTTTGACATTGACTTGACATTTGAACTTTGTAATTTGAAATTTTTAACTCTATGTACACCAATAAAGCGCTGCAACATTTTAAAAAACCAAAAAACATGGGACGCATTGAAAATCCCGACGCTATTGGCGAAGTTGGCAATGTTATTTGCGGAGATGTAATGAAAATTTATTTGAAAATCGGGAAGAATAAATCCGGACAAGAAATAATCAAAGATATAAAATTTGAAACATACGGATGTGTCGCGGCAATTGCCACAAGCAGCGTTTTGACAGAATTAGCAAAAGGAAAAACATTGGACCAAGCATTAAAAATTGACAATCAAACAATCATCAATGCGCTAGGTAATTTGCCCGCAATAAAAATTCATTGTTCGGTTTTAGCGGCCAACGCGTTAGCCGAAGCAATTTACAATTATTTCACAAAAAACAATCGCGAAATTCCAGAATTTCTCAAACAAAAACACGCTTCTTCGCTAAGAGCTACGCAGCGTGAACACCTGCCTGCTCGCCTCGCTAACGCTTCGTCGAAGCGGGCCGGCAGGCAAAAATAAAACTGAAAAATAAAAAATTGGGCGTCCTTATCCTGCAAGGACGCCCAGCCGAGTCTCGCGGATTGCTCTGCGAGCAAAATGCTCTGCGAGCCAGCGAGGTTCTATTCCCCGCTGTGGCGCGGCACTTGAGCCTAATGCTCACAGTAGCGTTGCCCTCGGCACTCACCCGAGAACTGATGTTCCGCGGCCACCCAAATTGCCGCGGTCGCAAAGAACATTTGTATCGTAGTCCAGACAAATTCATATGTCAAGAAAAGTTGTCCCAATCAAAAAAATTATTGTCGGCGTTTCAGGCGGCGTTGATTCGTCCGTTGCTTTAATTTTATTAAAACAACAAGGATGGCAGCCGATTGCCGTCACTCTGCGATTGCCAATTTGGAAAAATAAATGCAATGCGCTTTGCGAAAATGTCTGCTGCACAAAAAAAGCGCGCGTCCGCAGCAAAAAACTTTGTAAGAAACTCAATATTCCATATTTTGTAATTGACGCGCGCCGAGATTTTAACAAAAAAGTTGTTGATTATTTTATTGCCGAATACAAAGCCGGCCGCACGCCAAACCCGTGCATTGTTTGTAATCGCGAATTAAAATTCAAATATCTTTTTGATTTTGCAAAAAAACATAAAATAAATTTTGTCGCGACAGGACACTACGCTAAAACAAAAAATGGCCAGTTTTATTTAGCAAGAGATAGAACAAAAGACCAAACATATTCATTGGGCTTTTTAAAAAAACAATGGCTGAAAAATATTGTTTTTCCGCTGGCAAACTTAACAAAAAAAGAAATTTACGAAATAGCGAAAAAAAACGGATTTAACTTTTACGAAACAATCAAACAAAGCCAAGATTTTTGTTTTGTTTCGGGAAAGGCTTTGCCTGAATTTTTAAAAACAACGATCGGCAACAGAACCGGACTATTTAAAACATTGGGCGACGAAACAATCGGAAAACACAATAGCACGTTTTTATTTACCGTTGGGCAACGCAAAGGAATCAATCTGCTTCACCCCGCCAACGGTGGGGCAGGTGGTCCATGGTATGTCGTAAATATTGACGCCAAAAAAAACATTGTTTATGTCAGCCGCAACCCAAAAGATTCGTTAAGCAAAACAATGCAAATAAAAAATCCGAACTGGCTCGTTGATATTCGCTTTCCATTGCGCGCAAAAGTAAAAATTCGCTCGACGCATCAACCTGCTCTGGCGACAATCAGCAAACAAGGTCGCAGATATATTGTTGTTTTTGATAAAAAACAACGCGCAATCACGCCTGGCCAATTTGCGGTTTTTTATAAAAACAAACAAGTCCTCGGTGCCGCAAGAATTGTGTAGCAAATATCTATTGAAAAATAACAAAAATCGCGCTATACTCTGTAAAGATTTATTTAAACAAGGGTCCGTAGCTCAGTCGGTTAGAGCGCCAGCCTTTTAAGCTGGGCGTCCCGGGTTCGAGTCCCGGCGGACCCATTTTAAGTTGCGGGTATAGTTTAGTGGTTAAACAACTCCCTTCCAAGGAGTGGTCACGGGTTCGATTCCCGTTACCCGCTTGGGTTAGCTTATGAAAAACAAAAAGATACTTATCTTTCCTTTACTAATACTAATTTGCAGCTTTTTTTGTCTTTTGTCGTCGCATGCCGCCAATTTTGGGGAAAAATTAAAAGGAAAAATTTTGTTGCAAGTTGAATCCAAGGGCGAAGCTTGGTACGTCTATCCGATTAATTTGCAGCGTTATTATCTGGGTAAACCAGACGATGCTTTTGATATTATGCGCAAGTTAGGATTAGGAATAACTAATAATAATTTAAATCAAATTCCTATCGGCTTTTTAGAAAAATTTAAATCTGGAATAGATCAAGACAACGATGGTTTGTCTGATAATTTAGAAATTGCCATAGAGACAAATCAATTTAATTCAGATTCGGACGGGGACGGATATAATGATAAAGCTGAAATTTTAAATGGATATAATCCGAAAGGATCGGGCAAAATTCTTCAAAATAGTTCTCTAATTACCTCTGCCAGAGGTAAAATTTTATTACAAGTAGAAAAAAATGGCGAAGCATGGTATCTAAATCCAGTTGATTCCAAGAGATATTATTTAGGCCGGCCAATTGATGCTTTCAATGTCATGCGGGAATTGGGATTGGGCGTGACGAATTTAGACTTGGCCAAGGTAGGAATTTCTGCAGATTCAAAATTGCCGGTACAAATTAATATTCAAGTCCTACAACAAGGTTGCCTGTATAATAATCCTTCTTGCGTGACTGGCTATAAGTGCGTGAATAATATTTGTCAGCTGAGCCAGACCGAGGAACAGCCCGCACAGAAAAATGGGCAAGAACACGCAGATACTGGAACGCAGAAAACCGACGCGACATTGCTTAATACAAGTCTGACTTATTCATTATCAACTACATATGACGGTGCTGGCGCATGTAGCGAGACGGTGGGGTTGTATTTTTGCCCGGCAAATTATCAGTGCAAAGGACTTTTCTGCAAATTGCCAACTGGATGTGAGTATGGCAATCAGATATGCGCAAAAGGATATGTTTGCGCAAACGGCCAATGTACAAATTCAAGCCCTGAAAAAAAACAACAGTGCTCTAATGCTGAATGTTTAACGACAAATATTGATTATTTAATCATTTCAAGATCGCTTTTTGAATATGCGCTTCAAGATTTTATAGCTTGGAAACAGGCGAAAGGTTATAAGGTTGGTTTTGCTACGGTTGATTATATAAATGATACTTTTTCAGGAATACATACAGCAGAAAAGATGAAAAATTATATTAAAGCAGCGAAAAGCGTAAAATACGTACTTTTAGTCGGAGACACAAAAGTGGAAGTAGCCAATTATCAGGTTACAAATTCGCTAAACGCTAATTATGTCGCTTCATATTCCCTAGATGCCCCATGGAATGTTCCTATTGGGCATGTAATAGCGAGTGGTGAAGGGCAGGAAGCTGCGGCATCCCCCTCGGATATTTATTTTGCAGATTTAGATGATTGGGATGTTGATAATGATGGAATAAATGATTGGCAGCCAATAGGTAATTACCAAATTGATTTTGAAGTAATGGTTGGACGTTGGCCTGTGCGTACGCCATTTGAGTTGTCTAGAATTATTAATAAAACAAAACAATTAGTGCCTGCTTCGTCAATGAATTTTTGGATTTGGCAAGATTGGTATGACCCAGAAATCATAAAATTTTGCCAGCAGACAAAACCTTACACCTTACTTGATTATCAGAAGCCGGAAATGGGATCGGGTGCACCCATTGCTTGCGTTGGCTCTGCAATATTAGATCCAGCAGGAATTCCATATAAGTATAATTATGTTTTTACTGCACAAGAACAAAATGCTTTTGTAAACGCATTATTTAATGCCAGCGAGGCATTTTATGAAAGTTTCCATGGCGGGCAACAAACATTTATTCAGGGGCTCAATACAACCATGATGTATAAATTTAAAAACATTATCCCATTTTTCAGTCCGTATTCATGCACTATCGGTACGTATTACGATGGAGATATTGAAACGCTGGCAGAGGCATTTCTTAAAGCAAAAAAGGGCCCGGCCAATTTTATAATACCAACCAATACAAAATATTTTTATTTAAAGATTACACAGGGAAAAACAATAGGAGAAGCGTTTTATCCCGAGGAACCAAATCAATGGCAAACGGTTGTCTACGGAACGATGTTGCTTGGCGATCCTTCCCTCGTAGTTTTTAAGTAATTTAGATATTAATTAGTAAAAAACCGTTTAAATAGACCGGTTTTTTGTTTGCCCGAATATATTATTTTAACTCATTCAAATCCGCCAAAAGTCCTTTTAAATCCAGCTCATACATCTCACAAACCTGCCCCAAAGTTAAAACTCCCAGCTCTTGCGCAGCCATTGGGCAATGCAAGCACGGCAAATTGTACTTATGCAAAATCGGTTCTGTTCCAGCTGTTTTCAAAATATCTGACAACAAACTATCTTTATCAAACATACATTTTAATTTTGTGATTTCAAATGCCGACTAATACTACCTGCGGCAATGGCGCCTTCACTGCACGCGGTGACAATTTGTCGCAAACCATTTGAACCTGTTGTAATATCTCCCGTAGCCCAAACGCCGACAACATTTGTTGATTGGTCAGCATTAACTTTAATAAATCCCTCGCGATTTTTACGAAGTTTTAAATCTCTAAAAACACCAAGCTCTGGCTTTGTTCCGATTTCAACAAACAATCCATCAACAACCAATTCTAACGAGCCATCAAATTCTTTGTCCAATTTTATTTTTTCCAATTTTTGTCCGCCAATCACTTCCAGAATATTCGTATTAAATATCAATCCAACTTTTGGATTGTTTTTTATTTCTTCAATCAATTCAATCTCGCCTTTCAATTCGGCGCCGCGGACAATCTGATAAACTTTTTTCGCGATTCTGGACAAATAAATTGACGCGGAATGCGCACTATTGCCACTACCAGCCACTGCCACAACTTTGTCTTTGAAAAAAAATCCGTCGCAAGTAAAACAATATGAAATTCCGCGACCCAATAACTTTTCTTCGCCAACAACATTCAATTTTTTTGGCTTTGTTCCGATTGCTAAAATTAAATTACGTCCGGAATATTCTGTGCCGCTCATTGTTGTCGCGATAAAATTTTCAACGTCTTTTTTGATCGCGACAACTTCTTCGTTGATAATGGGCGCCCCGTACAAAGCCGCATGGTCATAAAATTTTCGCATCAAATCTTTGCCGCTAATTTCAATTTCAGATGGATAATTACAAATTTTGTGACTTTCCGCGGCGTAGCCGCCGAGTGTCGCGCCAATTATAATATTTTTCAATCCGTAGCGCGACGCGTAGATTGACGCTGTGTATCCAGCTGGGCCAGCGCCGATGATTAGAATGTCATAGATCATAATTTCTAATTTCCAATTCCCAATATCCAATGAAATGCTTAAGCGCCGCGCAACCGTTCTGCCACTAAAATTTTAGCGACGGCAATCGCGTACGCGCATGTCCGCAAATCAAATTTCTTTTCTTTTTCAATATACAAATTATACACCTTTTGCCAGGACTTTTGCATCTTTTGCTCCAACTTTTTTGCCAAATATTCCTCGTCAAACAAACCGCCGCTTTTGTTTTGCGCCCATTCAAAATAGCTGACAATAACGCCGCCTGAATTTGCCAAAATATCAGGAACAATGGGAATGCCGCGAGAAAACAAAACCGCGTCAGCTTCTGGCGTCACCGGCCCATTTGCCAATTCAACAATATTGCGCGCGCGGACATTTGCAACATTTTCCGAAGTAATCTGATTTTCCAAAGCTGCCAAAACCAAAATATCCACATTCAATTCCAACAACTCAGCGTTGGTTATTCGTTGCACATTACTGCACCCAGCCAACTCGCCGGTTTGTTTTTTGATTTTTAACACTTCGGCAATGTTCAATCCTGCCTCGTTGAAAATACCGGCCTTGCTGTCAGAAACAGCAACAACTTTATAGCCAGCATTTGCCAAAAATTCCGCGGCATTGGCTCCTGCATTGCCAAAACCCTGCACAGCCACTTTTGTATTTTGCGCAGTCAATCCAAAATTTTTCGCAAATTCATTGATTACAATGAAGCCGCCACGACTTGTGGCTTTGCCGCGCAGCTCAATCCCACCGAGCTCAACCGGCTTGCCGGTAATCATTCCCGGCTCGTGCTTTCCGATTTGTTTTTCAAATTCATCCAGCATCCAACCCATTGTTTGCGAATTTGTATAAACGTCCGGCGCTGGCACATCTTTGTTCTCGCCCAAATCTTTGTAAAAGGCCTTGATATATTCACGGCTAATTTGCTCCAACGCTTTTGGCGTTTTATTTTTCGGGTTGAATTTTACGCCGCCCTTTGCGCCGCCATAAGGAATGTCTGCCAAAGAATTTTTCAATCCCATCCAAAAAGCCAATGCCCGCACTTCGTCCTCGCTGACATTTTCATGAAAACGAATTCCGCCTTTTCCCGTGCCAATGGCATTGGTATGCAAAATCCGCCACGCTGGCAATTTTTCTCCGCCCACATTCAATTCCGCGTAATTGGTCTTGACTGATCGCGACAGCAAAGCAATGTCCTGATCATTGATTCCAATCACTTCTTTTAATTTTCCCAACCGCGACACCGCCGAGTCAAAAATGTTCATAGATATAAAAAAATTTTTAATTTTTAATTTTTAATTTTGAATGAATTTTTAATGACTGAATGTTTAATGCTTGAACAATGCGATGATCGTTCTTTCGTTCTTTGTTTCGAATTTTAGTCATTAAGATTTGATTAAAAATTGGAAATTCAAAATTCAAAATTTACCATCCCCCTATAAGCTACCAGCTATTTCTGCTAACAATTCCTCTTTACTCTGCATCCCAACCATCTCCTTAATAACCTGCCCATTGTTAAAAATCTTCAATGCTGGAATGCCTTGTATTCCGTATCTCTTCGCCAAATCCTGATTTGTTGCCTCGTCAACATTCAACTTTGCAATTTTAATTTTTCCAGCAACTTCATTTACTATTTCGTCCAAAATTTTACCCATCATCACGCATGGATTGCACCACGGCGCCCAAAAATCTACCAGCACTGGCATTTCAGATTTTAAAACTTCCTGCTCAAAATTTTCACTTGTCAATTGCACAATTTTGTCGCTCATAAATTTTATATCGTCGCTAATGACTTTATGAACATTTTATCAGATTTCCGAAAAAATTCAACTAAAAAACCGCCCTTGCGGGCAGTTTTCTATTAACCATAGAATAGCAGCAATAAATTCATCCTTTTGCCTGCCTCATCGGCAGACAAGCCATTGTTTTTGTAATGCTATTTACTCCTTAGAAAGGAGATAGTCCATCCCCAGCTTCCGCTAGGGATGCCTTGTTACGACTTCGCCCCTATCATCGACCCCGCCTTCTCCCGCCAATGGCGGGATTCGGGCGTTGCCGACTCTCTTGACGTGACGGGCGGTGTGTACAAGACCCGAGAACGTATTCACCGCAACATAGCTGATTTGCGGTTACTAGCGATTCCTACTTCATGAGGGCGAGTTGCAGCCCCCAATCCGAACTGGGGCCGGCTTTGATGGGATTGGCTTCACCTTACGGTTTTGCAGCCCATTGTACCGGCCATTGTAGCACGTGTGTAGCCCAAGACGTAAGGGCCATGCTGATTTGACGTCATCCCCACCTTCCTCCGCGTTATCCGCGGCAGTCTCCTATGAAAATTTAACATAGAACAGGGGTTGCGCTCGTTACTCGACTTAACGATACATCTCACGACACGAGCTGACGACAACCATGCAGCACCTGTGATGCACCCTCGAAGGTCACACGTTTCCGTGCGCTTGCAGCATCATGTCAAGCCTTGGTAAGGTTCTTCGGTTACTGTCGAATTAAACCACATGCTCCACCGCTTGTGCGGGTCCCCGTCAATTCCTTTGAGTTTTAGCCTTGCGGCCGTACTTCCCAGGCGGGATACTTAACGTGTTAACTTTTGTAGCGCGGCACTGAGAGGGTCGATCATCCCAATGCCTAGTATCCATCGTTTACAGCGTGGACTACGCGGGTATCTAATCCGCTTTGCTCCCCACGCTTTCGTGACTCAGCGTCAATACCGTTCTAGCAAGTTGCCTTCGCATTTGGTGTTCCTACCGATATTAACGGATATTACCCCTACACCGGTAATTCCACTTGCCTCTCCCGGATTCAAGTTTGGCAGTATTTCTGGCAGTCCTACGGTTAAGCCGTAGGCTTTTACCAGAAACTTACCAAACAACCTGCTCACGCTTTACGCCCAATGAGACCGGATAACGCTCGGGGCCTCTGTATTACCGCTGCTGCTGGCACAGAGTTAGCAGCCCCTTATTCTTTTGGTACCGTCATTAGTTCGTCCCAAAAAAAAGACATTTACACCCCGAAGGGCTTCTTCAGTCACGCGGCGTCGCTCCCTCACACTTTCGTGCATTGGGGAAGATTCTCGACTGCAGCCTCCCGTAGGAGTCTGGGCAGTGTCTCAGTCCCAGTGAGGCGGGTCGTGCTCCCACACCCGCTACTCGTCAAAGCCTTGGTAGGCCATTACCCTACCAACAAGCTGATGAGCCATAGGCCCCTCTCCAAGCGCCGAAGCCTTACTTTGTCCGCCATCGCAGACAAAATTTATCGGGGATTAGTCCGCCTTTCAGCAGGTTATACCCGTCTTAGAGGTAGGTTACCAATGTGTTACGCACCCGTTTGCCACTAACGCTACCTTTGATGTAATCGTGAATAACGTTCGTACGACTTGCATGCCTTAGACACGCCGCCAGCGTTCATCCTGAGCTAGGATCAAACTCTGAAAAAATATTTGAGAATTAATGTCTCAATAAATTGGCTAAAGGATAATTTATTGCCACTATCCAGTGGTCAATAAAGTAGATTCAAATTGTTAATGTTCAACCGTAGAGACGCGGCAATGCCACGTCTCTACAGTATAATGGATAAAAAAAATATGTCAACACGCGCGTAATGGTTCCATGGCTTGGCAATACCCGCTACTTGTCCACACCCCACCGCGCAAAAATTTGACGCACAAACTATCAATGATATAATGTTTTTGGATAATAAAAAAGGAGGCGCTTGCCTTCACAACAAAAGCATGGAAATACAGAATTTGGCGGACGAGGACTCATTACCTGACGAGCGACGCGACAATTTATTAATCATAATCAAAACCCCAGTGCGCCAGTGAGGCATCTTGGGCGTTTTTATTTTACAAATATGCTTGCCGCACGGCTTTCTCCACACCTACAAAGCTTAACCCAAACCTGTCCTGCAATTGCGCGACAGTTTGTTCCATCGTCAAAAGAAGAAAACAATGCTGACGACTGCTCTTTTATTGACCCGTTACTTGAAGAAGAATACACAGTCACCCGCGGCTTGGTACACAAATACGGCAACCGCGCGCTTTTACTTTTGACAATGAACTGCGCTGCGTACTGCCGATTTTGCACTCGCCGAAGAAAAGTATCTGACATCAAAAAAGGTCTGCTCACTGACAAAGACATAAAAAACATCATCGTCTATCTAAAAAAACATCCGTTGATTAAAGAAATCATTGTGTCTGGCGGAGACCCGCTTACCGTTCCGACAACTTTGAAAAAAGTTTTATCGCAACTGACCAAATTGCCGCAAATTAAAATCATCAGAATTGGCACGCGCGTTCATGTCGCAGAACCGTCATTGGTTAACGAAAACTTGTTAAAAATTTTGCGAATTGTAAAAAAGCAACCGCTGTACTTAATGGTGCACTTTGAGCATCCGTCAGAAATAACACCAGCAACAT
>JACRDX010000013.1 GCA_016212745.1 Candidatus Falkowiibacteriota bacterium
ATAAAAGTCCCCCTAGCGGCGCAGGGCAGATGTTTAAGAAAAAACGGCTTTTATGAAGTATGGAGACCTAAAAAGATACCGCTCAAAAGCGTCTGTTTGCTGGTATTTTTTAAGCAAGATGACATAATTTTTAGAAGTTTGTCAGTCGTCCATTTTTCGCTAAAATAAGCCATTAATCAAGAAACAACTGTTAACGCCGCGATTAATTTTTAATTTACAATATATATTATACCACACTTCTAAGTTTTTGTCAAATGTGATACAATACGTCTTGTATGGATGAGAAATTATGGGGCGTGCAATCAGCTGGCGGAGTAGAGATTTGGGACACAGAGCCCGTGTTTTTGGGTGAGCAAGTAACTTGGCGCGACAAGCTAAAGTTGATTTTTTATTCGAAAAAATGGATGTTGTATCGGTGGGTGCTTAAGTGCTCAAGTGTTCAAGTACTCAAGTGCTCACGCGTGCTTGACGTCGGGTGTGGAACTGGTGCGACTCTGGTTGACTTGAAGAAGTTGTTGGGAAAGAGCGCTGATGTGATGGGCGTTGATGTTGTGAAATTGCAAATTGAATTGGCAAATGAAAAAATAAAGAAAAACGGGGTGTGGGCCGAGGCATTGTGGTATGATGGCGAGCGTCTGCCATTTCCAGATGCGAGCTTTGATGCGATTTATACTTCAGATGTTTTGGGTCATGTAAAAGACGCGCGATTATGGCTCGCGGAATTGAGCCGAGTACTAAAGCCGGGCGGTGCATTGGCAATGTTTGCTGAATCAAAACCAGGCAAACACGCGTGGTTAAGAAATTATTTGCTTAAGCGCGGATTAAATATTGACCCGCACGCGAAGTTTCATGTTTCTTTGTATGGCAAGCAAATGTTAAAAGAATTGCTTGACTGCGCTGGATTTGACGTGAAGAGGATGTACAGCATCGCGTGGGCGAAATTTTTTATTCATCCAGATGAATTTTATTTAGCTTTGCGGAATCAAAGTAATTTTCGGATTTTGAAATTTATAAACAAATTTTTGTATAAAATAAAAAAAATGTTTCATCCATTTTCAACCGCGTTGTGCGAGCTTTGTTGTTTGATAGAGATGCTGACCATTGGGCGGTTTATTGAAGCGCAGGGGTATGTGGTTTTGGGGAAGAAGCGATGATATTTGCATTATTTTTTTTCTTTGATTATAATACCTATTGTTAATTTTCAATTTTCAATTACCAACTTTCAATTTTATGTTAAATGCAGAATATATTAACCTCCGGGGCTCTAAGTTAGAAGACATTCCGGGCATTGATGTGGATAAATTGCAAGAAGCCGCGCGCATAATGCGCGGATTTATGTTTTGCGCTTTGGAGGCGGTGCATTCAGGGCACCCGGGCGGGTCATCAGCCAAGACAGAGCAATTTTTGGCAATGGTTTTGGGCGGGGTAATGGCCTTTGACCCATTAGACCCAAAAAATAATGGACGCGATAGAGTGGTTTGGTCAGCTGGCCATTGTTCGCCCGGGCTGTATGGCGGCCTTTCCTTTATATATGAATCATTGCGTAGAGCAGGTGTAAAATTTGACGCAAAAAAAATTGACGCAATAATGCCGGAAAATTTAATCCGTTTTCGCCATCCAGATGGCCCGCAAGGGCATATTGAAAGCCATTACCCCTTGGCTGACTTGAGCACTGGCTCATCTGGCCATGGTTTGTCAGCGGCCGGCGGTTTGGCAATCGCGCATCGCTCATCTGGATTAGACACAAAGGTCTTTGTTTTAATGGGCGACGCGGAAACCGAAGAAGGCATGAGTTATGAGGCGCGCAATGTTTTGAACACAATGGGCATTGATAATTTAATTGTTTGTCTGGATTATAATCATTTTGGCATTGACGGAAATATAAATGAAGTAATTGCTTCGCCATATGTCAATCACTGGCTGGGTCTGGGCTGGAATGTGATTGAAGTTGACGGGCATAATTTTTTGGAATTAATTAGCGCGTATAAAAAAGCGCGTGAAGGATTTGATAATGGTTCGCCAACAGTGGTTCTCGCGCATTGCGTTAAGGGCAAGTATTATGGAGCCAAAGAAAATACTGCTGATTCGCACGGTTCACCGGCCAAGTCAGAAGAATATCTGGAAATAATGAAAAAAATTGGATTTGAAGTTACTGGAAAAGTTGAAGAAGATGTTAAAATTG
>JACRDX010000012.1 GCA_016212745.1 Candidatus Falkowiibacteriota bacterium
CGATGTATTTTCCCCTGACAACAAGGAGATTTCTCGTGTAATATATTCATACACGAGAAATTTACCAGAAAACAGCTGTTTTTACTTTAAAATGAGCGGAAAAATCAATTATCTATACACAGAATTAAATCAATCATCCCAGATATGAAAATCCTCCTCTTCGGCACCTTTGATATTCTGCATCCGGGTCATCAGTCGCTGTTTCAACAAGCACGCCGTTACGGGGATACTGTCATCGCGGTGATTGCGCGAGACAATACGGTTAAAAAACTTAAAAAACACGCGCCATATTTTACGGAAAAACAGCGGCAAAAAAATCTGCGCCAAACCAACTGGGCTGACAAGGTCTATTTGGGAGATAAAAAAGATTATTTCAAAATTATTAAAAAAGTCAAACCGAATATTATTTGTCTCGGCTACGACCAAAAATTTTTTATTAAAGAACTGAAACGCAAAATAGGGGAGTGGGGATTGAAAATAAAAATCATAAGATTATCATCATTTCAGCCAAAAAAATATAAATCAAGATGGTTTCGCAACAGTCTCATATCAAAATATGTTGGATATAAAATTCATTAAAGAAAACATCGGTTTGGTTGAAAAAAACAATGCCAGCCGCAATGTCAAGGTTGACTTAAAAAAACTGGCGGATTTGGACGAACAAAGAAAAACACTGCAGGCGGAAGTTGAGGGTCTGCGCAATGAAAGAAAAAAAATCTCCAAAACCAAGCCCACCGAGGTGGAAATTATTGAAATGCGCAAATTGGGAGATAAACTACAACCAATGGAAGAACATTTGCGTTCTTTGGAAAATCAAATCGCGGAAATTCTTTATCAAATTCCCAATCTTAATCATGAAACCGCGGCCATTGGCAAAGATGAGACGGAAAACAAAGTGGAGGAAACAGTGGGGGAGAAGCCCAAATTTTCTTTTGAACCCAAACAACATTTTGAAGTGGCAGGGGCTAAGGACTTGATTGATTGCGAATCCGGCGCCAAAATCTCTGGTTCGCGTTTTTATTATTTAAAAGGCAAGCTGGCGCTGTTGGAGCGCGCGATTATGGAATACGGCCTGCAAAAAGCCGTAGGACGCGGTTTTGAGCTGATTTTGCCGCCCATCTTGGTGCGCGAACGAGCGATGTTCGGCACTGGTTTTTTTCCCGCTGACAAAAATGAAATCTACAAAGTAAATCCGGGCGAAGACAACCTATTTTTAATCGGCACGGCTGAAGTGCCGCTAATAGCCATGCATGAAGGGCAAATTTTCAATAAAAAAGAGCTGCCCAAAAAATATTGCGCCGTTACCCCATGTTTCCGCCGCGAAGCCGGCTCTTATGGCAAAGACCAGAGCGGGATACTGCGCGTGCACCAATTTTACAAAGTGGAAATGGTGGCCTTTGCTGAACCGGAAAAATCTTGGGAACTGCACAAGGAAATTTTAGCCATTGAAAAAGAATTATTTAACGAGCTGGAATTGCCTTATCAAGTGGTTAATATCTGCAGCGGCGATTTGGGCTATCCAGCCGCCAAGAAATATGATTTGGAGGCATGGCTGCCCGGACAAAAAAAATACCGCGAAATGACATCAACTTCCAATACCACTGATTTTCAATCGCGCCGGCTGAACATTAAATACAAAAAAACAACTGATGGCAAGGAAAGCAATATTTTGGTTCACACTCTCAACGGCACCATGGTGACAGACCGCGCATTGATTGCCATTATTGAAAATTATCAGCAAAAAGACGGGCATATCGCGGTGCCTAAAACATTGCGAAAGTTCATTGACTTTGAAAAAATTTAATAAAACTCCCATGCTCACTTGGGTTGAAATAAACAAAAAAGCCCTAATTTTTAATTTACAACAATTTTGTAAAAAAATAGGGGATAGGGTGGAAATAATCCCGGTTGTTAAAAGCAACGCTTATGGCCATGGCTTTTTGGAAGTGGCAAAATTTTGCGACGCTTGTTATTTGATAAAAAAAATCGCGGTTGTTAATTTGGCCGAAGCGCTGGAACTGCGCAAAAATAAAATTAAAAAACCTCTTATTGTGTTGAGTTTTTTTGATTTTGAGGACTTGGCAACCAGCGCCAGACAAGAGCTAAAAAATATCTCATTACCAATTTATGACTTGCCAACCGCCGTCAAACTAAATAATTTTGCCCAAAAAAGAGGGATAAGTATCAAAATTCATTTAAAAATTGACACTGGCGCGTCTAGAATCGGCTTTTGGCCAAATGACTTGCTCAAAAACGCTGGATTATTGAAAAAATTAAATAATTTGGACATTGAGGGCATATTTAGCCATTTTGCCTCATCGGAAGAAAACAAAAGATTCACTCAAACGCAATTGCGAATTTTTAATAAAACAATTTTAAAATTAAAAAAACAGGGGATTGACCCGCCTTTAAAACACATTGCCTGCACAGCCGCGGCTTTAGCTCTACTGCAAAGCCAGTGCAACGCAATACGTCTAGGCATTGGCCTATATGGCCTTTATCCTTCCCCGCAAATCAAAAAAATGAATGTCATAAAACTAAAACCGGCCTTGAGCTGGCACGCGCGACTCATCCAAGTAAGAGAAATACCCAAAAACACGCTGATTGGCTATGGCGGCGCTTACCGAACGCACCGCCAAACCCAGTTGGGGATAATTCCAGTGGGGTATTGGGACGGCTTGCCTCGCGCGCTCTCCAACTGTGGACAAGTTTTGTTTAAAGGCAAAAAATGCGCTATTTTAGGCCGAATTTGCATGAACTTGACAATGATTGATTTGACTGGCCTCAATGCTAAAACTGGGGATAAAGTCACTTTGATTGGCCGACAAGGAAAAGGTGAAATTACGGCTGATGATTTAGCGCAAAAAATCAACACCATCAATTACGAAGTGGTAAC
>JACRDX010000014.1 GCA_016212745.1 Candidatus Falkowiibacteriota bacterium
CCACCTGCCTCGCCTTCCATCACGTGTGTTTTTCTGATTGCATCCAACAATTTTGTTTTGCCATGATCAACATGTCCCATTACAACGACAATTGGCGGCCGAGATAACTTGCCTTTATCGGCCGCTAAAACTTTATCTACTTTTTCAATTTGGCTAATTAAAACCTGATCATCGGCAGAAGCTGTTTTTTGTTCAGCTGGAAATCCCATTTCCTCCGCAACAATCGCAGCTGTTTCATAGTCAATCCTTTGGTTCAACGATGCAATCACGCCGTTTTTCATCAAATTCGCAATTACCTGCGACACAGGCGTTTTCAGAATCTCCGCGAGTTCGCGCACAGTCAAAACAGCTGGAATCTGAACTTTTTCGCCGCTCAATTTCGCACCCTCGCGCGCCGCGGCCTGATGTTCTTTGGCGCGCAAATAATCCTGCTTTTGCGCTTCCTGAATTTTATAGCTATTCCACGCCTGAACAATGCGGCTCGCGATACGGTCATCAACCTTAATCGCGCGTTTGCCAATATCAAAACCAAGCTCTGGTAATTTTGCCAAAAGCTCGTCTGTGGTTGTCCTTAATTTTCTGGCTAATTCTGATACATTCATAAAATTCCATAAAGAGACGAGACATGTCTCGTCTCTACCGCTTGTCCATAATGATAGCGCGATTTAGCTTTATCGTCAACGCGCTACTGATCTACGAACATTACGGATTGACTACCGATATACGAATAAATACTATTCGCAGATTCGTAGCATTTGAGGGTATTCCTTATCCACACCCCTAAATTTGGCGCCCAAACAAAAATGGTTTATATATGGTAGAGACGAGATATATCTCGTCTCTACACGCAACCCACAAAAATTTGCCGAAAATCGGCCTATCTATTATAATAAATGCGCTATATGCAATATTTTTTTATTTTAGGCAGGCAACCTGAATTATCTATCGCTGAATTAGAAGCAATTTTTAAGCGCGACAAAATCACCAATAAACGTTTGTGCGCGACAAATGAATTCGCCGTTTTTGAACTTAAACAAAAAATCAACCCGCAAGAGTTGCTCCAACGTTTAGGCGGAACAATAAAAATCGGAGAAATTGTTGCCCGCCTTCACAGGGTTTCGGCTGGGCAAGCTACAAACCTTAGCGCAACGATAAAATCACTCTTGCCGCAGACCGATAAAAAAATAATATTCGGAATCAATGATTATACCGGAAAAAATAAACCAATAAACTTGAGCAAACAAATCAAAAAAGAAATTGAACAACCAGCGAGATTTGTTTATCCTCAACAAGGTGAAAAATATTTATCCAGCGTTGCCGCGGAAAAAAATAAATTATTAACCGAATCCGGCGCAGAATTCAACCTATTCCCGTTGGACGCTTCTCAACGTCATTGCAAATCCCGCCATCAGCGGGACGCGGCAATCTCTAACTCATCCCTTGTAATAGGCCGCACGTTAGCCGTTCAACCCTTTGAAAAATTTTCAAAATTTGATTTTGACCGACCAAACAAAGACGCTGAATCAGGAATGCTTCCGCCAAAAGTCGCGACAATAATGTTAAACTTGAGCGAAGCAAAAAAAACTGCCACAATTTTGGATCCATTTTGCGGATCTGGAACTATTTTGCAGCAAGCCGCATTGTTAGGCTTTGAAAAAATTCTCGGCTCTGATTTTTCAAAAAAAGCAGTTGAAGATTCTCAAAAAAACATTAACTGGCTGGAGCAACAAACCAACCGACAATTCAATGTTGAAATTACAGAGCTGGACGCACGAACATTGAGCGATAAAATCGCAAAAAATTCCATTGACGCGATTGTCACAGAACCATTTTTAGGCAAACCTCTTTGGGGCAATGAATCATTGAACATCATAAAACAACAAATCAGCGAGCTTGAAATTTTTTACGCGGAAATTCTTGAACATCTCGCGGCCGTTTTGAAAAAAAATGGTACGCTAGTTATTATTGTTCCAACGTTCAACATTAAACAACAAACATTCAATCTTAATCTTGAAAAAATTCTCGGCAAATCCAACTTGAAGATTGTTGGTTCATGGCAATACGCCAGACCAAATCAACACGTAATCAGAAATATTTATAAACTCGGCAATCGGTAAGTGGTTTCGAAGCCCGTTTCGTTATTCGTTTAACGTTTACCGAAACGCACATCGACTCCGTAACCGAGATCCGCGACCTTTATGCTCTTCGGTTCCCACGTTTCAATCGCAGGTGGAATAGAAATCGCACCACTCAACGCAGCAAAACTTGGCTGCGAAGTTTTTCAAATGTTCTCGCGGTCACCTCGCGGCGGCAAACCAACTTATACAAAAAAATCAATTGACGCGTTTAAACAAAACTGCGGCCGCTTTAAGTTTGCAACCACTTGCATTCACAGCGCGTATTACATAAACCTCGCGTCAACAAACAATAAAATCCGTTACGCGTCTATTGCTTCAATAAAAAGCGAACTGGACATCGCGAACAAACTTGGCGTGGCGTACGTAATTACACACATCGGCAGCGCCGGCGTACAAACTGAAAAGCAGGCGCTAAAACTCGCGATAAAATCTTTTAACCAAATTCTGGATGGCTATGCCGGCGCGACAAAATTGCTTTTAGAAAACTCAGCTGGCGCTGGCAAAATTATTGGAGATAGTTTTGATGAAATTGGATACATTATTAAAAATCTTAAAAACAAAAACGTTGGCAACACGTGTGTCGGCGTTTGTTTAGACACTTGCCATGCGTTTGTTTCTGGTTATGATTTACGCACAAACGCAGCACTCAACAAAACATTACAACAATTTAACAACATAATCGGGTTGAGCAAACTAAAAGTTTTACATCTGAACGACGCAAAAGCAGAACTTGGCTCGCGAAAAGACAGGCACGAAGATATTGGCAAAGGAAAAATCGGGCTTGCCGCGTTCAAACTTTTAATCAACCACCCAAAACTAAAAAAACTCGCCGGAATCATAGAAACTCCGGCAGAGAAAATATCTTACGCAGCAACGTTGAAACTGCTCAAAAAATTACGCGCCTGATTATTTGCGCTTACGCGTTAACCGTTTAATCAAATGCGCCGTTAGCCGCGAAACTTTTGCCTCTCCGCGATTTGCCTCCAACTCGTCAAACAAAATTACCCACGACGCGAGCTGGAACGTTGACAACCACGCAACTAAAACAAGCAAAATAACGACAAACACAATTAACATCAAAATTGAAAATATTAACGCCAATAAATTCCACGACAAAAGCGTTGACAACATGTATATCAGTATCAACGGCGCCTCAACCACGATTATCGCGATAACGCCAGCTAACCCCACAACAATATTGATAAAGAAAAGTATCAATCCCATTTCCAAGTTCAACACGATATTTTTTGAAAACAACCGAAAAGCGTTTTTGACCGCGTGAACAACGTCGGTCTTTTTTAAAACCAAACTTGCGATACCGAAAATTGTTATAAAATGCACAGTGATCACTGCCAAAACCAAAAAGACAAATGCTGCTGCGTACATTACCAAGTCCAGCAACGAATTGTTTAACGCTACCAAACTGATAACCCATGAAAATCCAAACAACAATGCGATCAAAAAAACTTTTGATAAAATATTGAATTTCAATGCTGGCCAAAATAATTTGACGCCAGATTGGATTGCTTGGTTTGGAGTAGTCCGTTTTGCTTTGTCCAAAGCAATGACGCTTTTAATTAAACCGACTTGGCACACTATTGCCAAAACCAAAACAACCAGCAAACAAATAAGCATTAAAAATCCAACAATAAGTTCAAACCACAAAGGCCCAGTTCCGCCTAACCACGCGCTTACGCTCAACAAACTCATCCAGCTGAATAAATTTGTGCTCCAATATTCCATTAAACTGAAGACTGGCGACACGCCTGAAAGCAAGTTGTCAAAAATTCGCAGCAAAAAATCGTAGATGCTGCCAGCTGAAACAAAAACCGCGGCCAAACCCAATGGCCACAGCCACTTATATTGCCAAACAATCCACAACGCGCGACCCAAAATTAAACGATAAAACTTTTTCATATTTGTTTTTACATGCCCGCCGTGAGGCGGGTTTTTTGGTTTGTTTTATTATACCACAAAATCAAAAAACCCGCACAATAAAAAGACCCCGCAATAAACGGGATCCTACTAAGCTACAAGCTACTTTCCTACCAGCTACTCTCCTATCTCACCGCCTTTGGCACTCCAACAACCTGAACAAATTCATCTTTTTCAATTGTTTCTTTTTCCAGCAAAACTTTAACTATATTTTCCAAGCGCTCTTTATTTTCAGTGACAACTTCTTTTGCCCTTGCTGCCGCATCAGTCACAAGCCTGTCTATTTCCGCGTCAATTTGTTCTGCCACGCGCTCGCTGTAATTTCTTTGCTCGCGAATATCTCGCCCCAAAAATATCATTTCTTCTGCGCCGCCATAAATTCGCGGAGACAGTTTGTCGCTCATTCCATATCGCGTAATCAAATCGCGGCTCAACTCGGTCGCTTTTCTCAAATCATCGCCAGCTCCGGTTGTCACCTCGCTGAAAATTTCCTTTTCAGTCACATAGCCTGCCAACAAAACAGCCAAATCATCCAAAAACTCTGACTTGCGATGCAATCTGCGGTCCTCTTCTGGCAAATTCAAAGTATAGCCAGCTGCTCTGCCGCGCGACACAATTGAAATTTTGTGAACAGGGTCAGCGTGCGGCATCAAGTGCGCGACAAGCGCGTGCCCTGCCTCGTGATAGGCCGTCACCTTTTTCTCGTCTTGGCTTAACAAAAAGCTTTGTCGCTCTGGCCCAAGCAACACTTTTTCAATACTTTCCAAAATTTCAGTTTCATTAATTTTATTTTTGTCACGACGAGCCGTCAAAATCGCGGCCTCGTTCAAAACATTTGCCAAATCAGCGCCGGAAAATCCCGGAGTCCGCTCAGCCACATGGCGCAAATTCGCGTCAGACGCAAGCGGCTTTTTGCGCGCATGAACTTTTAATATTGCCTCGCGGTCATTAATATCTGGCAAATCCAAAAACACACGGCGGTCAAAGCGGCCAGGGCGTAATAATGCCGGGTCCAAAACATCTGGCCTGTTTGTCGCGGCGAGCACGATCAAATTTGTGGTTGGGTCAAAACCATCCATTTCAACCAAAATTTGATTCAATGTTTGCTCGCGTTCATCGTGCGAGCCGCCCAATCCAGCGCCGCGCTGTCTGCCTACGGCGTCTATTTCATCAATGAAAAGTATGCACGGCGTATGCTTTTTCGCGCGCGCGAATAAATCTCTCACACGTGACGCTCCAACCCCGACAAACATCTCAACAAACTCTGAACCAGATATGCTGAAAAACTGGACGCCGGCTTCGCCGGCAACTGCGCGCGCCAACAATGTTTTTCCTGTTCCGGGCGCGCCAAGCAATAAAACTCCACGCGGAATTTTCGCGCCCAATTTTAAAAACTTTTTAGGATGTTTTAAAAATTCCACTATTTCCTGCAACTCTTCTTTTGCTTCTTTGACACCAGCAACATCTTTAAAAGTGACAATCTCATTTCCAACCTGACCCTTTTTCGTTTCTCGCGCGCGACTTCTGCCAAAATTCATTGCCTGCATGTTCGCGCCTTGCACCTGCCGCGTCATAAACCAAATAAAACCAATAATCAACAACAACGGCAAAACAATGGGCACCAAAACATTGACCCAAAATTTGAATCCAGACTGTTCCTTGACAACCACCTCCACTCCGGCCAGTTTAGCAGGGTCAATCTGATAATTTTTGACCAATTCAGAAAAAGTATCACCTGCCTCTTTCGCAATTGTTTCTTTTTCATCATTTTTCAAAATAACGTCCAACGAACTGTCAGTTATTTCTATTTTAGCAATTTCAGCGTTATTGATTTGCTGCACAAGCACCGGCACTCCAATTGTCTTTGCTTTTTCGTTTTGAACATCATACAAACTGAACAAGCTACTTATAACCAAAAGCGCTGCCGCAAATATTAAGATGTTTTTAAATAAATTTTTTTGCATAATTTAAATTAAACTTCCCTTGCCAAGCCGTAGCTTAAGTTGCTTAAGCGGAGGCTGGTGCTTCTACCGCTTCCTCGGCTACCTCTTCAACCTCTTTGTCAGAAATACCATGCTTATGAAATCCTGTGCCAGCTGGAATCAAACGTCCAATAATCACATTTTCTTTCAATCCTTCCAAATAATCTGGTCTTGCGTTCAATGCCGCGTTTATAAGCACGCGAGCAGTTTCTTGAAATGACGCAGCTGCCAAAAAACTGCCAGTAGTCAAAGCAACCCTAGAAATTCCAAGCAAAATATCCGCGCCTTCAGCTGGCTTGCCTTTTGCGACGCGCTCATTAGCATCCAAAAATTCTGACTTGCTGACAATTTCTCCCTCCAGCAAATCAGTGTCTCCTGCATTATTCACGTAAACGCGCGAGAACAGCTGTTTGATAATAATTTCAATGTGCTTTTCATTCAACTTTTGTCCTTGAGAAGTATAAATAGATTGAATCTCTTTCAAAATATACTTTTGCACGGCCTCCTTATTCTTTAATTTATAAAGCTGCTGCAAATCAAGGCTGCCTTCTGTGAGCTGGTCGCCCGCATAAACATAATCCCCTGTCTTTACCCAAAGCACTGTGCCAGCTGGAATCAGATATTCTTTTTCGGCCTCACGCTCCCCTGAAATTTCAATCTTATTGTCGCTAATGTGTACAATGCCTGTTTGTTTATTTTTAATCTTGTGCTTGTCAACCGTCACAAAAATCACAGTTCCCGGCAAAACATCCTCGCCATTTTTAACCTTTAATTTCGCATTTTCTGGCATTCGGAATGTCTCTTTTTCTCTGTCAATAAACTTAATCTTTAAAATCTTTTCACCAAAAGAAGTGCGTGCAACGATTGCGCCTTTTGTACTATGAATCACCCGCGGAACCTCCTGAATATCCACCATTCCCTCAACTTCGCTCATCAATGCTTTTTTCTTTGGCGGACGAACTTCAAAAATTTCTTCAACGCGCGGCAAACCCTGCGTAATGTCAACGCCTGCCACGCCGCCCGTGTGAAATGTTCTCATTGTCAGCTGCGTGCCTGGCTCGCCAATGCTTTGCGCAGCAATTACACCAACGGCCGTTCCAAGTTCAACCTGTCTGTTATAAGCAAGGTCAAAACCATAGCATTTTTGACAAATGCCCTTTTTCAATTTACAAGAAAGCGCTGACCTGATTAAAACATCTTCTATGCTTGGCTCTTGATCAATTTTTCTGGCCAAATCAGATGTAATCACATCACCAGCCTTAACAAGCGGTTTGCGCGCCCTTGGCAAAACAATATCGCGAATTGTATAGCGCCCAACAATGCGTTCAAAAAATTTCTGCCCGCACGCATCAGCGTCTTTGCGCGTCACCAAAAATCCATCGGTGTCTCCGCAATCATCTTTCAAAACCATCACTTCCTGCGCAACATCCACCAAACGGCGCGTCAAATATCCGGAGTTGGCAGTGCGCAAAGCTGTATCTGTCAAACCCTTACGCGTTCCATGCGTTGAAATGTAATATTCCAACACATTAAATCCTTCTTTGAAATTCGCCTTGACCGGCAACTCAATAATTTGTCCAGCAGGATTAATCACCAACCCTTTCATTCCAAGCATCTGAATCAGCTGCGCCCAAGAACCACGCGCGCCAGAATCAATCATTGAATAAACAGGACCTTGTGTGTCAAGATGTTTTTTACTAACTGCCGCAATTTTATCTTTTATAATCGTCCATGTTTCAACGATTTTTGTATAACGCTCGTCAGCAGTAAGCAAGCCGTCCTCATATTGATTTTCAATCTCTTCAATAAGCCGATTGCCATCATCAATCAACTGCTGTTTTTCTGTAATAACGGGCAAATCTGACATGCCCCATGAAAAACCTGATTTTGTAAGTTGTTTAAAACCAAAATCTTTAATATCATCCAACACGGCCGCAACCGTTTCAAAATCATAATTCTCAAACAATCCTTGAATTATTTCAGCAAACCGCTTTTTTTCAATTACGGCATTGTAAAACGCTAATTTTTCCGGCAAAATTTTGTTGAAAATAATTCTGCCCAATGTTGTTTTCAAATATTTTTCATCTTTGCATTTTTTCTTCAGCTCTTCATCAATAACTCTCACCGCAATAATGTCGCGCAATGTTATCTTGCGTAAATCATACGCGATTTTTGCCTCCTGGATAGATGCAAAATGTTTTTTAGGCTCTGCATTTTCATCTTTTACAGAAGTGACATAATAAATACCCCATATCATGTCTTTTGACGGCGTCACAATTGATTGGCCTGTCGCAGGTTTTAAAAGATTTTTCGTTGATTTCATCAATTCCTTTGCTTCTAACTTTGCCTCTTCTGTAAGCGGCAAATGCACAGCCATTTGGTCTCCGTCAAAGTCAGCATTAAACGCCGTACAAACTAACGGATGCAATTGAATGGCCTTGCCTTCTACCAAAATTGGCTGAAACGCCTGAATGCCCAGTCTGTGCAATGTTGGCGCGCGATTCAACAACACGTGTGAATCTTTAACAACATTTTCCAAAATATCCCATACTTCAGGTCTGTCCAATTCAATAAAACGATTAGCGCTGCGAATATTATGAACAAAGCCGTCGCGAATCAACCGGCTGATAATAAACGGCTTAAAAAGTTCAATGGCCATTGTTTTTGGTAAACCGCATTGGTGCAATTTCAAATGCGGACCAACAACAATTACGCTGCGGCCAGAATAATCTGTGCGCTTTCCAAGCAAATTCTGCCTGAATCGTCCTTGCTTGCCTTTCAAATAATCTGCCAAAGATTTTAGCGGCCGTTTTTGCATGGTTGCGGCAACTGCTTTGGTGTGACGCGCCGAATTGTCAATCAGCGCATCAACCGCTTCCTGCAACATTCTGCGCTCATTGCGGCAAATTACCTCTGGCGCGTTTAATTCCAATAATTTTTTCAAACGATTGTTGCGCGACAAAACTCTGCGATATAAATCATTCAAATCTGACGTCGCATACCGACCCCCATCCAACGGAACCATTGGCCGTAAATCCGGCGGAATAACCGGAACAACGGACAAAACCATCCACTCTGGCCGGATTTTATTCCGTTTCAAATTGCGCAATAGTTTAAGGCGATTCACCATTTTCTTTTCCCCGCCAACAGCATCATTCTTAATTTGTTTTTCCATTGTTTTAATCTCTTGCTCAACATCAACTCTTTCCAAAAGTTTACGAAGCGCTGCCGCGCCAATGCTGGCCTCAAACACATGCCCATATTTCATAGACAATTCCTGAAAAGTTGATTCTGCCAAAAGTTCCAATGGCCGAAGTCGCTTCAATGTTTTATCTTCCTCCTGATAACGTTTTTCAAGTTCAGTTTTTTCCTGCTCTATTTCCTGATTCAATTTTACAATGGCTTCGGTTTTATCGGCCGCTGACATTGCGTTATTATTAATGACGCTCGCTTTTTGCTTAAGCTGATTGTCCAATGTTTTTTGCTGTGTAATAAATTCCTTTTTCAAATTTTCAATTTCTTCTTCCTTTGCCTGCTGGTCAATGTCCATGATAATAAAATTGGCAAAATAAATAATCTTTTCAAGTTTTTGAACGGAAATGTCCAAAATTAAACCAATTTTTGACGGAACGCCGCGCAAAAACCAAATGTGCGAAACTGGCGTTGCCAAAGTTATGTGCCCCATTCGCTCGCGGCGAACAATAGCGCGCGTCACTTCAACACCGCACTTATCGCAAACAATTCCTTTATAGCGAATCTTTTTGTACTTGCCGCAATAACATTCCCAATCTTTTGTCGGACCAAAAATTTTCTCGCAAAACAACCCGTCCTTTTCCGGCCTTTGTGTGCGATAATTAATGGTTTCAGGTCGCAAAATTTCGCCATGCGACCAGCCAATAATTTGATCCGGGGACGCAAGCTTAACGGCAATCGCGTCAAAATCATTTATTTTTAATTCTGCCATATAGATATGTTAATTTTATCTTTTTTGTTCATTGTTTCGGGTCTGCGCCATTGCGTCCATGTCTATGACCTTGCCATTTTTCAACAAAAGCACCTCCAGCACCAATCCCTTTAGCTCGCGCACCAAAACATTAAATGACTCTGGCACATTCAACCTGCGGATTGGGTCGCCTTTTATAATTGACTCGTACGCTTTGGCGCGGCCAATTACATCGTCGGACTTGATAGTCAAAATTTCTTGCAACATATGGGCCGCGCCATAGGCCTCCAATGCCCAGACCTCCATTTCGCCAAATCTTTGTCCGCCAAATTGCGCTTTTCCGCCCAATGGCTGTTGCGTAATTAAAGAATATGGTCCAATAGAGCGCTGGTGTATTTTGTCTTCAACCATGTGATTTAATTTCATTGCATAATGATAGCCAATTGTCGCTGGACGATCAAATCTTTCTCCTGTTTTTCCATTGTATAAATACATTTGGCCCGTTTCCGGATATTCAGCTTCTTTTAACAATTCCCTGACCTTTTCTTCGGTAATCCCATTAAACGCTGGCGTTGCCACTGTAAACCCGAGTTTCTTAATCGCCATGCCAGTATGCGTTTCAAGCACTTGTCCCAAATTCATACGAGACACAATGCCAAGTGGCGTCAAAATGATGTCAATAGGAATTCCGTCTTCCAAAAACGGGACATCTTCAACCGGAACTATTTTAGAAATAACGCCTTTGTTGCCATGCCTTCCGGCCAATTTGTCGCCGACCTGAACTTTTCGCAGATTGGCAATTGTCACTTGAATTGTCTTAATCACACCAGGAGACAATTTGTCGCCATTTTCTTGAGAAAAAATTCTAATGTCCACGACTTTGCCGTGCTCACCATGTTCAAGTCGCAATGACGTATCGCGCACATCGCGAGCTTTTTCACCAAAAATCGCTTTTAACAATTTTTCTTCTGGCGACAACTCGGTTTCACCTTTTGGCGTAATTTTGCCGACCAAAATATCACCGGACGCGACAGTCGCGCCAATGCGCACAATACCATCTGCATCCAAATTCTTTAACCGTTCTTCTGAAATATTTGGAATGTCAGCCGTTATTTGCTCTGCGCCAAGTTTTGTATCGCGAACATCAACCGAATAGGTCTCAATATGCACCGATGAAAATCTGTCATCATGAACCAAACGTTCAGACAAAATTATCGCGTCTTCATAATTATATCCTTCCCAGCAAATGTACGCTGTCAGTAAATTCTGCCCAAGCGCCAATTCGCCGCGATCTGTTGCTGGGCCATCTGCCAAAACTTCCCCACGCTTAACCTTTTTGCCATTTTCCACTGATGTTCGTTGGTTAATGCTGGTTGAAGCATTTGAGCAGCTGTATTTGCGCAACTTATGTTTGTATAAAATACCTTTTTTTGACAACAAATGAATCTCTTGCGCGTCAGCTTTGACAATTTCTCCGTCATCATCAGCAATAATCAAATGGCCAGAATCATAAGCTGCCTTTGCCTCAATGCCTGTGCCAACAAGCGGCGCTTGCGGATGCACGCACGGAATTGCCTGTCGTTGCATGTTTGAACCCATTAACGCGCGAGCGCCATCATCATGTTCCAAAAACGGAATCAACGAAGTGGCAATGCTAACAATTTGATTTGAAGCCACGTCTAAATAATCAATTTTGAAAATATGGTCAATTGACGGCTTGCCATAATATCGCATGCTGGTTTTATCCACCAAAAATTTTCCATTTTCATCAAACGCTACCACACAAGATGCTGTAATTGATTTTTCTTCTTGAATCGCTGTCAAATATTTAACCTCTTTGGTAATTGTCGTCTCAACGCTGCTCGCGATTGTTTCGTCATCAACGGCGCAATTATCAAGCTCAATGCCAAGCGCTTCGCTTCCTTTTTTAAACAAAATCTGTTTGGTTTTTGAATCTTTTATGTCTTTTACCACCTTATGTTTAACAACAAAAAATGGTGCCTCAATAAATCCAAAATCATTGACATGCGCATAGCTTGCCAAATGGCCAACCAAGCCAATGTTCGGACCTTCTGGCGTTTGAATCGGGCAAATGCGGCTATAATGCGTAGCATGCACGTCGCGCACTTCAAAACTGGCGCGCTCGCGTGATAAACCGCCTGGTCCCATTGCTGACAATCTGCGCTTGTGTTCCAGCTCAGACAAAGGATTTGTCTGGTCCATAAATTGAGATAGCTGGGAAGACATGAAAAACTCACGAATAACACCAATCACTGGCCGCGCGTTTATCAATTTAGACGGGGTCAAACTGCTTGGATCCATTGTTGACATTCTGTCTCGGATAATGCGCGTCATGCGCGCCAAACCAATGCGAAAACGGTTCTGAATCAACTCGCCAATAGCGCGAATCCTGCGGTTGCCAAGGTGGTCAATATCATCAGCATCGGACTGTGTGATGCTTAATCGGATTATTTCTTTTATCACAGCAACCAAATCATCAACCTTCAAAATACGGTGCTCTTCTGTCAGCGGATATTCATTGCCAAAGCGCTGGTTCATTTTATATCTGCCAACCTGCCCAAAATCATAACGTTCAAAATTGAAAAACATCGCAAAAATCAATGATTTCGCGTTTTCTGGCGTAGCCAAATCGCCGGGCCGTATTCTTTTATAAATCTCCATCAAGCCCTCGTCCTGATTATGCGCCGCGTCTTTTGCCAAAGTAGCATCAATATATTTTATGTCAGGATGCGAATCAACTTCTGCGAAAACTTTTTTAATGTCTTCGTCGTTGGACAAGCCAAATGCTCGCAACAACGAAGTTGCCGCGACTTTTCTTTTGCGATCAATTTTGACCCAGATGACATTATTTGCATCCATTTCAAATTCCAACCATGCCCCGCGGTTTGGAATCACCTTGGCTCCATAAAAAAATCTATTTTTTTCGCGGATGTAACTGGAAGTGAAAAACACTCCTGCGGAACGGATAATTTGCGAAACTGCGACGCGCTCAATGCCATTGATAATGAATGTGCCGCGGTCCGTCATAATCGGAAAATCGCCAAGATAAACTTCTTGCGCTTCGCGTTTTTTTGTTTTGCTATTTACCAAAACAGCTTTAACGCGAATCGGCGCTTCGTATGTAATGTTTTTTTCCTTGCTCGTCACCTCGTCAAACTTTGATTCGTCCAAATAATAATCTTGCAAATGCAACTCAAGCCCCTTTTCAGACATATCAACTATCGGAGAAATTTCCTGCAACAATTCTTCCAGCCCTGTCCGCAAAAAGTTGTCATAAGATTTTTTTTGAATCTCTATCATGTCCGGAAGATCTAAAAAGTATGACTTTGTAAAATATTTCCGGCTTATTTGAACGGCTGCGGCTTTTTTTGGCATAAAAAACAATCTCGCTTCATGAGAGAACGAGGTATTTAAAAATATTTAATTTTTAGTCCCCACGGTCATGTATTTTGTAACCTGTTGCTCCGAAGTATTCAAGAGAACAAGTTTAATTAGTGGGTTCTTTCGCCAAACGCGCGCGCCAGAAAATAGATTTCAATGCAAAATAAGTTTTATTTTGGGCGATCTCGCGTGTCTGTACCAAAGATTTTAATAAGAGGAATGATGATTTAATACTAACAAAAAATTTTGCACGTGTCAATAGAAAAACGGCTAAGGCGCGCGTTCTATTCTCTAAAACAAAAATCCGCTTATTTTAGCAAAAAAACCAATCTGCAAAATTTTCCAAATTTTTCGGGTAGAGACGTAATATATTACGTCTCTACTTATCCACAACCCCAAATTTGCAATTCAAAAATCTTTTGACCTTTTAAAATAGATGGTTTATGATGATTAGATTTGCAAAACAAAACTATGTCTCATCGCGAAAAACAATTAAACCAGCTCATCGCGACCGCGCTTGGCGAGGTAATAAACAAAGAACTGGAATTACCAACAAACGTATTTATTACGATTGCAAAAATTGACGTGGCCGCAAATTTAAACAGCTGCAAAGTTTTTATCAGCGCCATACCAAGCGATAAAACAAATTTCGCGGTTGGTTTTTTGGTAAAAAACAAAGGTTTGATAAAACGCGAACTGTCAAAAAGAATCAAATACCTTCGCACCACGCCAGAATTAACATTCATCCCGGATTTTACCGAAGAAAAAGCATTTGAAATTGAAAAAATTATAGACCGAGTCGCAGGAGAGAGATTGGACAACCGAGAATCATGACTAAAGAGCAGGCAATACTAATCAATATCCGTTGCGCGCAAAATATTCTTTTGCTGACGCACATAAATCCAGACGGCGACACCATTGGTTGCGTTGCCGCTTTTTATTTTTTAATCAAACTTCTGGATCAAAATAAAAATATAAAAATTCTAGCGCAGGAAAATTTTAGCGACAATGGCAAATATAAATTCCTTAACCTGCCGCAAGATTCAGTTTTAACAAATATTAATCACGACGAACTAAAAAAAATTGATTTGATTATTGCCTGCGACTGCGGGGAAATAAGTCGCACGCCGCTCGGAACTCTTTCAAACGGCTATAAATGTCCGATGATAAACATTGACCACCATCCAAACAATCATCTTTTTGGCAATATAAATTTGATTGACGAAAAAGCTGCGGCAACCACTGAAATAATTTTTGAACTTTTTTCT
This sequence comes from Candidatus Falkowiibacteriota bacterium, assembly GCA_016212745.1. Taxonomy (GTDB): domain Bacteria; phylum Patescibacteriota; class Patescibacteriia; order UBA11705; family JACRDX01; genus JACRDX01. The sequence goes on from JACRDX010000014.1 coordinate 14,669, forward strand.
AACTGGCAAATTCCAATCACCAAACAAATAGCCGACTGCCTTTTGCTTGGCATTATTACTGACACTGATTCTTTTGCCAATTTAACGACCACGCCAAAAACGTTAGAAATCGTTGATAAACTTACGAACCTCGGCGCCAATCTGTCG
>JACRDX010000015.1 GCA_016212745.1 Candidatus Falkowiibacteriota bacterium
ATTATCAGAAGAAAGCAATTGGATTGATTATAAATGGGTGCCGGCTGAAATATTAGAAGTCGAAATTTGCGCAGCTCAACGAGATATAGCCCACAAAATTTTAGCTTGTAGGATGGTAGCTTGTAGAATTGATAAGCTTAATTAAATTTGATACAATTTTCAAATATGCAAAAACAATCAAATATCCGCGTGCGAATCGCGCCAAGCCCAACAGGCCTTGTTCACATTGGCACATTAAGAACCATTTTATACAACTGGTTATTTGCCAAACATTTAAACGGCAAATTTATCATAAGAATTGAAGACACTGACCAAACAAGATTTGTGCCAGGCGCCTTGGAAAATCTTTTGCGCGTTATGCGCTGGGCAGATTTTGATTATGACGAAGGCCCATACTTGACCGTTGATAACAAAATAAAAGAGCGCGGGGACTTTGGGCCATACGTTCAATCAAAACGTATAGAAATTTATCAAAACTACATTCAAGATTTGCTGGACAAAGGAAAAGCATACTATTGTTTTTGCAGCAAAGAACGTTTGGACGAAGTGCGCGAAGGACAAACGAAAGAAAAACTTGCTCCAAAATACGATGGTTTTTGCAGAAAACTCACAAGAAAACAGGCAGAAGAAAGAAAAAAACGCGGAGAAAAATATGTAATTCGCTTTAAAATGCCTGCGAACAAAAAAGTTGTTTGCAAAGATTTAATTCACGGACAAATTGTCGTGAACAGCAAAGATTTGGACGATTTTGTGTTAATAAAAGCTGACTGCTTTCCAACTTATCATTTTGCAAACATTGTTGATGACCATTTGATGAAAATCACGCATGTGCTGCGCGGTGACGAGTGGATTGCCAGTTTTCCAAAACACCTTTTGCTTTACGAAGCTTTTGGCTGGAATCCGCCAGAATTTGCGCACTTGCCAGTAATTCTCAATAAATCAAAGAAAAAACTTAGCAAACGACACGACTCTGTTGCTGTGCAAGATTTTATTGACAAAGGTTATTTGCGCGACGCGGTAATAAATTTTATCACATTGCTTGGTTGGAATTCTGGCAGCGAACAAGAACTTTACACTCGTTCAGAATTAATCAAACAATTTTCATTAGACAACGTTCACAAAGCACCTGCTGTTTTTGACCAAGACAAATTGGATTGGATAAATGGCGAATATATTAGAAAATTATCCGAAGACCAATTGTTAGAATTATGCGTGCCATTCCTAGAAAAAACAGGCCTGATAAAAAAAGGAAAAAACAACACATGGCTCATCGCGGAAACAGAGGAAAGCGTTTCTGCTGAATATGTTAAACGCAGCGTCGCAATAGAACAAGCGCGGATAAAAACATTAACAGATATCACTATTGCAGCGAATTTCTTTTTTCAAGAACCAAAATATGACCCAATGCTTTTAATTTGGAAAAATAGTTCAGCAAAAACGATAAAAGAAAATTTACAAAAACTGGTGAACTTTTTAGATAAAATAAAAATCTCGGATTTCATGGAAAAAGAGATAGAACAGCAAACCCTGCATTGGATAAGTGGCCATGGATTAACAAATGGGCAAGTGTTGTGGCCAATGCGCGCCGCGTTATCGGGCAAAGACAAATCACCGGGTCCTTTTGAAATCGCGGCAATTCTTGGAAAGAAAAAAACAATCCAACGTTTACAAAAAGCAATTGAATTGTTATAAATTAAAAATTTTTACGGCAAATAATCAAGCGGATTCACCGGAATTCCGTTAGCTCGCACTTCAAAATGCAAATGAGGGCCTGTGGATAGCCAACCAGCGCCTGGCGTTCCTGGCATGCCGCCAGTCAAACCAATAACCTCTCCTTTGCTGACAAAATCATCTTCTTCAATAAAAATTTTGCTTACATGCCCATAGACCGTTGAAAATCCATTCGCATGAATGAGCGCGATGTAACTATAACCCATGCCAGCATCGCGCGTTTTTATTACATAACCATCAGCAGCTGCCTTAATCTGCGTTCCTTGACTCGCGCGAATATCAATGGCCGGATGCTCAAAAATATTACGAAATGGATAAGTACTGTCATGAAAATAGGCAGTTATTTTATTTTGCGACACCGGCCAAATCAAATTGCTGTCTTTCAACTCGGGTCTCGTTTTTTTCAGATTTTCCATCGCAGCACGCGCCTCTTTTTCCAATTTGTAGATTTCAACGTTTGCTTGATTTTGCTCTTGCTTGGCTGCCCAATACAAATCATGAAATTTTTGTTCTGACGCCTTTGTTTGTTTTAACAAATACGCTTTATAATTGAGATGTTCATTCAAATACGCTTTTTCTTGCGCCAATTCATCTCCCAATTTCACTAAATTTTGTTTTTTCACGTCCAGTTCAACTTTTTTATTTTCTAAATTTTGTTTAAGCGTTTTTAATTGTTCCAATGTGCCGCGAATGCTGTTTTGTAAATTTTTCAAATATTCAACCTGCTGAAAAAATTCCGCAATTGAATTGTATCCGAAAATTATATCAACAAGCCCTTCTTGGTCCTGCAAAAAAAACTCTCGCACTAAAATGCCAAGAGTATCTTTTTTCTTCGCGATTTCATCTTCTTTCAAAACAATCTGGATTTCAATGTTGCGAATTTCAAGTTTTGTTTCCTGAAGTTCCACGTCGGTTGTTTCAATATCTATTTTATTTTTCGCGATTTGATTTTCCAAAATTGACGTTTGGTTTTTTAACGTCACCAATTCTTTTTGTTTTTGCGCAATATTTTTTTTATATTGCTCGGCCTTTACGTTCAAATCTTGAATATACTGTTTTTTATTTTCAATCTGTTTATTAATTTGATCTATTTCTTCCTGCGTTTGCGCGTTTGCAAAAAAAATCGGCAGCATTAACATGCTAATTACGCAAAATAGGAAAGTGCATTGTGTTATTTTTTTCAACATCAATAAAATCATAGCATAAAATAGCGTCTTAGACAAAACAAAACCCCGCCCGGCCATTCAGCCGAAGCGGGGTTTGCGATTCTCTTGCTTATTTAATATCCAAGTAGCTCAACGCGCGCACAACTGCCCAGTCCTTTGATGTTTTTGGCACCGCCTTGTAAACCTTTCTGTATTTTGCCAAACCGACCTTTTCTTTATTCAAATCTCTTTCTGTGACACGCAAGCGATAAGTCACCATATGCACGAACTTTTCTTCTGTTGCATTTGTAAACTTAACTGCCCGCTTAAAGATTTTCTTAAAATCTTTATTTGCCTGCAATTCTTTTTTGGCAACTTTTGTCGGCGTCACATTTTGCGCCATCTTTGCCAAATTCTGCCAATCAGCATCTGTCACTGGTAATTTTCCATAAATATCCTTAAAGTCAGCCAACAATCCGCTGCGGTCTTTTGCTGTCAATGCTTTTGTGACATCTGACCCGCCATAAGTCAAGAAAGTTACAATCAACCATTCTGTGCTCTTTGCTGGATTCTTTTTGGTAATCTTCTTGTACTCAGCAATAGCCGCTGCCTCTTTTGCCAAATCTCGCGTTGCTGTTGTCGGCAAAGAAGGTTTTGCATTGGCAATCACAATCACAACAACTGTTGTTGCTGGCGTTGTTACTGTAATGGTCTTTTTAACAGCGGCCTCTTCTGCGGCTTTTTTCGTTGCTTCAGCCGTTGTTAATGTGACAAACGTCCTATCAATATCTGTTCCAATATTTGACGCGCTGTCTTTGGTCTTAATCTGATAATGATATGTGGTGTCAGCAGAAAGTCCGGTAATTGTCACAGAATGAGAAGAAACGAACTTTTCTGTTTTTGCTTCTTTGCCGTAATTTGTCGTCATTCCAGAATTAAGCCAAGACCAGGACGTTTCATTGGTTGTCCACGTGATTGTTGCTTCTGTTGCTTTTGCAGAAACAACCACATTGCTGACAATCGGCGCGCTTGAGTCAATCAATGCGCCTGAACCGCCCGGAGATACTGGTGGAGCTGAAATTGTGATTGGCGGATTTCCAATTCCAACCGGTGTAAAGTGGGTAAGATAGCCAGTAATGGTATTGGTTGCAGTGTCAATTACTTGATGGTCAAACGGAACAGGCGCTCCTATTGTTTCATCATAATAAACCAACTTCATCGCGCTTTCTGTTGTCACGCCAGCGGCTGTCATTTCTGCGTCAGTATAATGGAAAACAATCTCTGCACCATCACCGCCAAGGTCATTAATATCCCCATTTTCACTATCTTTGGCCGTAATATCAACAAGATTACCAACCATAGTAAATGAATCTGTTGTTGCCGCATCAACTTCTTCCAAAATAACACTGCCCGGATTTGAATCTCTGCCCAAAACACCAGCTCCAAAATTCATTTCAATACCAGTATTATCTGAATCATCAATGGATCCGCCAACGGACGGGGTTATTGTAATTGTATCTGCTTTTTTAATATCTGTGGCATCGGCCGTTAATGTTACATTCTTGCCTGCCTGATCAGCGCCAGCAACAACTACTGTTGAGCTCATTGTTGTTGCCGCGTGCAACGAGGCATCTGCTTTAACGGTCCAAGTTCCATCACTAACAGGCAATATATATGTTCCGTCTTTTTGTATTGATGTTTTCACATATTTGCCATCACTGGTTGAAGCAAAGACAATACCATTATCCTCTGGAGTTGTTCCATCGCTCTTATAAATGGTTCCTGAAATTTCTGCTGTTTTCGCCTGTAACGGATTGTTCACAGCCACTCCTTCACCCGTTAGATTAGCGTCAAAATCATAATCAAGATTTGCCGAAACAGTTATTTCTGCTTTGGCTGGCGTATCATAATCTTGCTGTTCGGCCTTAATCTTATACGTGTCAGCTTTTACGCTTAACGAATAGTTTCCGTTAGCGTCTGTAGTCGCTCGTTCTGTTAAACCTGTCGTAGTACTCGTCACAATAACACCTGCATTGGCAATCACGTTGTCAGACGCGTCTAATATCGTGCCGCTTACTGTATATAATATTTGTCCAGATAGATTAATCGTCACAGTTTGGTCACTTGTCAGAGTAACATTAGAGGATGGTGAAAAATCTCCTAAGCCATCCACAAAAACCATAACTTTATATGTTCCAGACGGCAAGCTCATTGTCTTAGTCACGCTCAAATCAACAATTGGCATGCCGCGGCGCGAAGTTCCTGTGGTACCTTTTGCCTCCACAAAACCGCGCATAGAGCTTGTTCCGCCAGTAAATGACAATGTCAATGTTTTTAGCTGTGACGCGTCATAGCTGATATCTGAAGTCACATTTGCACTTGTCACTGTGACATTTTGCCCAATTTCGCCGTATTCTGGCGTCCAAGTAGACACGCGGTAAGTTCCAGCGCCAACTTTAATTGAGTACAGCCCGCTTATATCTGTCATCTCATTTCTATGATAGCCGCCAGATGGTCTGTCATTTGACACATCCCATGTTTCAACGCCAATTGGAATGTTTGCTTGCGCGGTTCCGCCAAAAGTCACTGTGCCAGAGATTGTGTAGCAAGTAATTGATGTTGGCTGTATATTTTGAGCAAACTTACTCTCTGTTGAGACTGGCACCGTTTTAGTAAAAGTGCCGCAAGTGTTAGTTCCCGGTGGCATATCAGCGGTGATTACCCATGTTCCAGCGCTCACGCCCAAAACATAATTGCCATCTGTGTCTGTACCACTATGCACCATTTGATAAGTTGTGGCTTCTTTTGCCTGCACATGAGCATATTGCAACGCGTTTCCAGAAATGTCGCTAATCTTACCTGAAATTGTATAATCTGGTCTGCCAATTCTTATTATCAAAGGAGCGGCCGTTGTCACCAAAGCATTGTTAGCGCTAATATCAGCAGTACTGTTATTATCAACTGTTCCCGCGTTATTATTGGCAACTGAAACTGTGCGCGAAGGCGATTCTCCATAACCCGGTTTAAACACACCCAAATCATAAACTCCGTTCATTGCCACTTTTAATACAAAGCTTCCGTCTGCTTTTGATTGCGTATGCGAGCCAGCTCCACCAAAGCCCATTGGCTGATTAGCAAAAACCTCAGCGTTTGCCATTACATTATAAACCTTTGCGCCGGTTGAAAATCCTTGGCTGATTCCAGTTAACAAAGTGACTGTCGTGCCACTAATGCTTGATATTTTTCCGCTGGCAGTATTTGTTCCATCGTATAAAACAATGGCGTCGTTCGCCAAAAAGCCAGCTGCGCTTGTCAAAGACAGAGTAGTGGCATTTGCAGTGTAATTAGCCGACAATGTTGTCTGGCTGCTTACCACACGACCAATAATTTGTTTATTAGCAGAATTAATCGTAAAACTTAATTCTGTTATCGCCGCGCCAGTATCCATTCGTTTTATCACTGGCGTTCCACCGATTCCTGATACTTCAATATTTACGCTCATCGGCGGCATCCAATCTGGCATTGGCGGAGGTCCCATTTTAGGCCCTTTTGGCATTGCAGGACCCATGCCAATCATATAACTACCATTAGCTGGCAAATAAACCGTTGTCTCATTATTAGTGACAGCGCCGGTTAATGTCTTTGTTTCTACATTATACCCTGATGGACCACCAGCAAAAATATCAACATCTTCTCCTGTTGCGCTAAATGTTCCTGTTACTTTAACGGTCAAAGTTGTTGAATTACCAGCTCCATATTTTACAAAAGTCAATGCTTTAGTTAAGGTACTTGTCGCAGCATTCCAATTCACGCCAGAACCCGGCAAACACAATGGTTCAGGATTCATTTGTCCGTTGTATTTATTTGCTCCCAATGTAATTGTTGGCTCTGTGAACAAATTGTAACATCCATTTGGAAGATTAGACCATGTTTGCGCGCCAGTTCCATTAGTCATTGTAACAGTGGCGTCTTGCGGACCTGACATTGGGGACCCCATCATTAAGGAAAACGTGCCATTACCAGATTCAGCGGTAATATTTACCGTGATATTGTTTGTGCCTGACGCGGCAATAAAGAATGGCATTGATGTTTTGGATTCAACCAACTTGTTTGCCGCTGTATAAGATTTCATGTCAATGCTATATCCTTCTGAATTGAAATCCTTAGGAATCTTTGAATTAATGATTCCTTTAATTTCCAAGTGCAAAAAGTCAGGGTCACCAGTATAGCTCGCAACACCGCCATCAAGAACGCTCAAGTGCAATGTGACAGTTTGTCCAGAAACTGTGACGCCATCATTTGCTGCGCCGCCTTTGGTCGCGGCGCTTGAGCCATCATCAGTCACTCCGCTGGTTTTCAATGTGACTGTGCTTGGTCCCATCATGTTTAAATCAGTTTTATTAGGATTGTATGGGTCAGGAATAACACTTGAAACATCAAAACCTTGCGGCAAAGTAATTTTAATTGTCGCGCCATTATCTAAACGATTTGTAGTGCTGCCAGATGGTGCAATGGGGTAGTCAATAATGTATGTTGTTGTCGCGCCTGCCATTGAATTCAATGGAAATACGCCGGCTGCCATTCCCATTCCTTTGTCCATTGCCGTAAAACTTCCAAATCCAGTAGGACCTGTCATAGCTGCTCCGCCAGCCATTGGCGCGCCCATCATCCCTCCGCCGCCAGGACCAACAAAACCCTGCGTATTAGCGCTGCTCAAAATATTTCCACTTGCTGTGTCATGGTCAGTGTCAATTGGATTACTGGATAAATCAACAACACCAGCAACCACAATGTTATATTGGCCATTTATCGCAAGTCCAGAAATTTTCAGAGTATTTACTTTATTGTCCCAAGTAAAGCTCGCGGCATTTGGAATTGTATATGCGGTCGTGCCAGCTGCGCCGTGCTGAATAGTATAATTTGCAGGATTTACCACGCTGCTTGTCCAGCGATTAGTATCAGTGGCTTTTGCCGCGTTCATTGCTTTGCTAAAAGTAATGGCGCAACTATAATCATCGCAATTTGAAAATTCAACTCGCGGTTTTGTCGTATCAACAGTTGTTGACATTGTAAAGGTTCGCGTAGTTGTAACAAAATCATTGCCCGCCAAATCATTAATGCCGGTTGAACCGCCAATAAGTTGCACCGTATAAGTAGCGCCAGCCATTAAACCGACCGTTGGATAAACGCGAATGCTCTTTGCCATAGGGTCAAATTCAACGGTGCTCGGAACCTCGGTGGCGCCAGACATCAAGTTAACAGTTGAACTATTAACAGTGGTGACAACCTCATTCATACCAATGTCTATAAAACCAAGATTGCTAACATTTGTTGCCGCGTTATCTGGCCAGCTGCCGGTAATAGTCGGCGCAGCGCTGTCATTACCGCTTCCAGTGTTAAAATCTGAAACAAAGAATGTAAGATCTGGGCTTGCCGGAGGACCTAATGTAATGCCAGAACTTGAACGCACGCCATTTTTTACTTTTAGACGATATTGAGTGTTTGCTGTTAAACCACCTGCCGCGACATCCATTGTCACTTGTTCCTTATCAGAGCTCAATGTAGCGCTATTAATCAAGGTTGAAGTGACATTTGTCTCAACGTTGTTGGCCACGCTATACAATTCAAATGTTCCGCGATTAACGGAATTAGAATCCATTGCTTCGCTAAAAGAAAACACAATATCACCATTCAACGGAATATTCCACGCGCCCGGAGCAGGAATAGAACCAAGAATATATGGCGGATTATACGCGCCGCCAGCCCAGTTTCCAGTGGCAGCGTTATAGTTAGCAGACATATCCATATAACCTGCGTCATTCTTCATGCTGTTCCAGAATGTACTACCACCTGTCATATAATTACTTTCGCCTTCAGTAAATACATAACCGGCCCCGCCGCCAAAATCTTTCATATCAGTAGCGCCAACCGTGAACATAAATTCATGTCCGCCGCCGATTCTGTTTCCAGAAATGGCATTGCCCGCAGAATCTTTTACCGCTGGCGTAAGCTCCACTACATATTGGGTTCCATTTTCTAAAAGAGTCACTTGCTCAATCACAATTACTGGATAGGTTGCAGTGCCGCCAAATGACCTTGTAATCCCTTCAAGTGTTACACCAGAACCAGTATCAACTCCAATGCTATAGCCGGTCAGATTGGTCATGCTGCCGCCAGACATTTTTTTGAGTTTGATATTTGCGTTTGCTGCATTGCAGTTTGTGCATACGGCTGTTGTTGAATCAATCGCTTTATCCAATCCAATCACTATTGGCATTTTATCAATCACAATGTCAGCTGGCGCGCCCATCATTCCTTCCATTGGCGCTGTATACATCACACCAGGACTATCCAAATCACCACCAAGTCCAGCGCTGCCAGCTTGTAGACAAAATGTCCAGCCACTGGAAACAGGGTTGTTAGAGTTAACTGACACGCCCCAAATTTGTCCATCAAGATAACCGCCGCTTGTTGCTTTCAAATTAAAAATTCCATCTGGAACATTGTTAATTGTGAACAAACCATTGGCATCAGATATTGCGTTATTTCCAGTGCCTTCAAGATACACGGTCGCGTTGGAAATCGCAGTAGTACAATTACTTTGCTTCACATATCCAGAAACACTTCGCGAACCGCTTGAGGTTGAAACATTAATATGATATGGGCTGCTTTGCGCGTTAGCAATCGTTGTTGCACTTGGATTTTGACACGCAACATTAGTCGCGTTCATTGAATCTGTCGCGTAAATATAATAATCTATTCCAGCTGATGTCACAGCAGACGCAGGAATGGTAAAAACAACATCTGTCATCATTTGTCCGTTCACACAAGTAGGGGATTCTGGCCAATTTGCTACATTTGATGCCTTATAACAAAGCTTTGTTGTTAAACTGGCAAAAGGCTCTTGTGTATCATTAATTTTAGCTGGCATTTTTAATTCAGTAAATGCCGTAGAATTAACAATCGGCATGTGTATTATTGTTGGAGCAGTATTAACACCGCCACCACCAGGAGTTTCGGCCGTAGATGCAAAATTCTGCGGGTCAGCAGTTGTCCTAAGCACAAAATCCCAACTATTTATATCACTATCATAACCATTGCCTCCGGTAATGTCTGCGCCGCCAGATTCCATTGTCGCGGCAGTAGAAGAAAACATTGCTTTTCTTTCGGCGCTTTTATGCGCAGAAACAGTACCGGTGAATGGAGAACCCTCATAAACTGTCGCAGCAGCGCCAAGTCCAACCATATCTACTACCGCATTAGTTGCACTTAACAGAAAAATTGTATCTCCTGCTGCCAAATCCACGCCAGTAAATGTTGCGTCAGCTGCCATAGCTGCGCCATTAACATTTAAATGATAATTATTGGCATTATTTGCCAGAAGATAATATTTTCCCGGTGTCAAACTGACGTTTCCTAGGGTTGCTAATGTTGTATAAGTACCACCAACAAATGCTTTTACTGTCCAGTTATTCACATTGATTGTGTTCTTTGAATACAACTCAATAAATTCATCCGTTGTATTTGCGCCAGCCAGTTTAACTTCTGAAATCACCACAGATGGCATGTCTAACATTGGATATGCATTATAATTGCTGGAAAATGGCATTGAGTCCGCTTCATCCTTTGGCGCTTGACTTGGGTCTGTTGTGATTTGAAGCCAATCTTCTGATGACTTAGAGATTCTTGTATTATCATACGCAGTTAAAACAACGTTTTTATGGTCCGCAGCATCAACCGCCGCTGAAAATATTGCTTCTGTGTCAGTGGCTTTTGTATGTAATGTATATTTTGGACCGCAAGAACCAGGATTAGCATTTTCATCACAATTGGTAGATGCAGATGCCATGTTTTTATCAAAAACAACTTTTAACTGCTTATAGTTTAAATAAGTAAGCTTGGAAATATGGGGCGGCTGTTTCCATCCTCCTGTATTATCGCCCATACTTGTCAAAGCTCCGGTAGAAAACGCGGTAATTGACGGGGAAGTGCCAGATGTCACAACTGTTCCACCAACACCAGTTAAAAATGTCAATCTGAAAGATTTGCCAGATGGCGGCTGCGTTGCCATTCTCATGTGAACAAAATAGTTATAACCAGTCGCATAACTTGTTGGCAACGCCTGATTTGCTATGTCCAATGTTGTATCATACGTGCCATTTCCATTATCAGTCCATGTCGGCTGATTTTCCCATGCGACAACGCTATCAATGCTACCACCAGGTTCAAAACCACCATTGCTATTAGTATCTTTGTAAACACATAAACCCTGACTGTCATTTGCGCCGCCAGCGCCAGCAGCATTAAACGCCGCGAGCATTGTGGCTGGTGTCGCGCCGGAAGTTCCAATGTCTTCAAACCTTACTTTAATGCTTTGCAGTTGTTCGCTTGCGCTCGCAGTAATTTTAAAACCAGCGACTACTTGCATCATTCCGCCAGACATCATCCACGCAGTTGGAATTCTATTGTCAGTCACAACGGTCACTGCCGCGTTAGCTGGAAATAGGGGGGTGAATATTCCCGCAATTCCAATTGTCCACGCGATTGTTGCCATTACAACAAAAACATTGAATGGCTTGTTTTTTGCAATCATTCTCATACTCTGAAAATTAATTTTTTGTAAAAAATATTTAAATTCATTATTTTTTTTGTTCTAATACTTGATTCACTCTCGCATTAAGCAAAAAAACCTGACTATAAATACGATTGAGCATCATTGAACTATTGTCTTGGAAAGCAGCAAAGCTAGCTTGTAGCTTGTTAGTGCGTTCAATAGTTAAAATAAAAAATATGGACTGAACAATGATGATAATAATCAAGCTACAAAATATTGCTGATTTTGTGCCTCTCAAAAAAAGCGATTTGAAAAAAAGAAACATTCGCCGCAAACTCAAATAAAATTTTGCGACATAAAGCCAAAATGTGCGACCATTAAACATAGTTTAATTTATTATAACACCAATCTTGTTATCAATAATCATAAAC
>JACRDX010000017.1 GCA_016212745.1 Candidatus Falkowiibacteriota bacterium
CATTGTTTGTTTTTTGATAATTGAAAATTATTTGAAAATTGTAAATTGAAACTTAAATCTTGAAAATTTATATTACTCTTCCTCTTTCAAAAATTTCTTGCTCCACTATTTCTCGCGCTCTGCCATATTTTAGCCGCGACAGCTGCCTAATTTTTTCTCCAAGTTCCGGGTTCATTGGATAATCTCTCGCCGGAACAAACAAATTAAACGCTGGCGGATTTGCATTGTCTATCAAAAGCCGAATATACGCGTTCGCATTCGGAATATTTTGCACATCATAATCATCAAAAACAGGCGCGAACCTTTTGGCAATCAGTTCCGCGTCATCAACACCAATTCTGAAACAAACGGTTGTGCCAACGTTTCCAAAAATCGCATCGCGAATTCTTGTGTCATTAGCTTTAACAAGCTGCCCAATGAATTGATGCGCGATAATCAAATCCAGTTTGTATTTTCTGGCTTCTGACAGAATAATTGAAATTCCTTCTGTCAAAAAATTCTGAAACTCATCAATGTACAGAAAAAAGTCGCGCCGCTCCTTTTCCGGTGTATCAACGCGGCTCAAAGCTGCCATCAAAATTTTACCGACTATTACCATGCCAAGCAGATAGGCGTTGATATCTCCAATTTTTCCTTTTGAAAGTTTTACCAAAATAATTTTACCTTCGTCCATTGCCTCGCGAAAATTGAACGCGCTTTTTTGCTGACCAATAATCGGCCGCATAATATCATTGGCGACAAACTGATTCAATTTACTGGTAATGTATGGCACCATGTTTTGCAATGACGCTTCGCCGCCGGCTTTTTGCGCTTCTTTTTCCCAAAAATCTTTTACAACCGGATTCTTTGTTTTTGCCAATTTCATTTTACGGAAATCTTCCTGCGCCAAAGCCTTTGGCACCTCCATCAACGTAGAGCCGCTGTCAGGGTCTTCCATCAACAACATCATTGTGTTGCGCATGTATTGCTCAAAAATCGGACCGCCGGTCTGCCGCAAATCATACAATTTATCAAAAATATTCATCATCTCGTTCACGACAAATGTCTTTTGCTCAATTGTATAAAACTCCAGCATATTCAAACCCATTGGCCGCTCAATATCTGACGGGTCAAACAAAATCACATCATCAGCCCGCTCTTTTGGAATGTATTGTAATGCTTCGTCTATCAAATCACCATGCGGGTCAATAATGCAAACGCCTTCGCCATTATTTATGTCCTGCACAAGACAGTTCATCATGAAATATGATTTACCAGTGCCTGTCTGTCCGATGATATACATGTGCCGCTGCCGATCTTTTTTCTTCATGCGCACAACTCGTTTTATGCCGCGATAAATATTTTCACCGAGCACGATTCCTTGTTCCGGCAAATTCAACGGCGCAGTTGCGCGACGAGCCTCCAGCCACTGGATATTCGGCGTTTCAGTGTTTGGCAATGGCAAATGAAAAATACTTGCCAATTCCTCTGTGTTCAAAATTATCCTGTTTTCATCAATAAAATTTCTATAAATAAAATCACGGGCAAAATTTTTAATCTTATATTTTATCGGCTTAAAACTGTTGCCATATTCATAAACGCTAAACTGATTAAACGCATTTAACAATCCATCCAAATACATCTGCGCTTTTTCAGGATTTTCGCTGGAAGTAATGAGCCGAATGTTCACGTCCATACCACCTTTGCTGCTTTTTTCTTCAATGTTCTTAAGCATTTCCTGCTCCATTGCTGACAAATGATACTGTTCTTTGGGTTGTTTTGTCGTATCTTTTCCAGTCGGAATAGCGCGGAAAAATCTCATCATAGCTGCCCATGGGCCGGGCGCGATTTCCCGCAACGCCTCTTTCAATTTTTTGCCTTGATTCATTTTGGAAGCAAGTTTTACGCCCATTTTCATCCAGCCAGACCGCGTGGGACGAACTATTATCTGAATAGCACCGCCGTCTTGTGCGCTGATTTTGTTTAGCGCGTTTGTCAGCGCATTCAAAGGGTCAGATTCAACTTTTTTGTATGTTCTAATTGGAAAAAATGGGGCAGCAGTAAATACCAACGCACTTCCCATAATCACGCCCTTTGGCGAAAAAATATTATAATCTTCCATTGCTTCAATGTGCGAATGTGGATATTGCGCATGAATCTGCTCCTCAATATACTGTTCCAAATATTCTGGCACTGCCACGTAAAAATAAATCTTGCCTTTTTCCGCCACAATTTCAACTGCCAAATGGTCTTCTCTGCCCCAAAACCATGCTGAAAATCCTTTTTGTGGCTTTATGCCTGCCAATGTTGAAAAAAATACTTCTGCGACCGCTATTTTTTCCTGAATCTGTTGGCGAGATTCTAATTTTTCATCTTTTTTTGAAAATTTTGGCAGAGTAATCCGCAGAATCACCTTTTGATATTTTTTATTCAAATATCCTTTGCGCCGCACTGTCCACCGTAAAAAAGAAATGACCATCCACAAAACAAAAAACATTGCTAAAAAAATTAGCAACCCTAAAATTATAGGACTTGAAAATATGCCCTCCTCTAAATTTATCTGAACATTCGGGTCAAAAGTTAAACTCGGCAAATTAACATCCATGTTTTAAAAATTATTTTTTTGTTTTGGTTTTTTTATTTTGAGTGCTACCAATCTTTTTAAACAAATCCATTAAATATGGCAGCGCGGCCGCAACAATACCTTTCAACGCCACCAATTTGGTCATGTCAAAAATTTTCCATCCGCCTTCCATTTTACGACGCAACAAATCTGCAACCTTTGTCCATTTTACCAAGAACCGCAAAAATAAAATCGCGGCAACTACGAACAAAATGAACAGAACAGCATTGCACACAAAATAAATCAATTGCAATGTTGGGTGCGAAAACATCATCATATATTTTTATCTAATTTGCGCGCCAACGCCTTTTGCCAACTGGTCAACAACTTTCGCATGAGCTGTTTGTGCTTCTTCGTTTGTCAACGTATGGTCATCTGCCTGATAAATAATTCGCATTGTCACGCTCTTGTTTCCTACTCCTATTTTATCACTTTGGTAAACATCCAGCAATTCAATATCTTTAATCAAATTACTGGCGCTGGCCATTGAAAGTTTGTAAATATCTGCCCAATGAACTTTTTCATCAACAGAAAAAGACAAGTCCAGCGCGACCGTTGGATATTTATTGATTTTTTTGTAAACAATTGCATTGCTGTCGCGCTGCGCCAATTTTGACAAATCAAGTTGCCACAGGCCTAATGCACCCGCAATATCAAACGTTTGCGCTTTTGATGGATGAAGCTCGGTCACAAAACCAATCTTTTCTTTGTCTATAAAAATTTCAATAGTTTTTTGCGGATGTTGCCATGGTTCAACGTTAGATGGCTGCTGAAATTCAACTGAATAATTCAAACAATCTGCCAAATTTTCAACAATGCCCTTTGCGCGAAAAAACGCGTCATCAGCCATTATCGCGCCGCCAATCACAGTGTTTTGTTCTGGCAATTTTTCGTCTCCTTTATTACTAACCAAATCCGAACCAAAATTCCCTGCGAAAATTTTGCCAACTTCAAAAATATTAATATGGCTGCTAAACCGCAGATTATTGACAACTGCCTCAACCAAATTCGGAATCAAACTTTGCCGCAAAAATCTGCGCGAACTGTCCAAGGCATTGGACAATTGCCAATAATTAAAATAATTCATGTCCAAAGATTTCAAAGTTGTTTCCGCGTTAAAAGAATAACTGTAAATTTCAGTTGCCATTGCGCCAAACACAATTGCTGTGCGGCTGGCGCGTATTAAATTTTGCAATTTGTCAGGAGCATTATAAGCAAGCTCAAAAACTGGCATTTTCGGAGTGATGTTGTCATAGCCAATTATGCGCGCGACCTCTTCTACCAAATCTTCTGGAATTGAAATATCTTTTGTCGCGCGCCATGTCGGAACTTTTACTGACAAACCTTTGCGTTTTTTACTGACTGAAAATCCAAGCGCTTCTAAAATGCCAACAACTTTTTCTTTACGCATTTCTTCGCCTATTCTGCTATTTATAAAATCCCATGAAATTTCTATTGGTCCTTGATTCAATTCAAAATTTTTAACATCAACAATTTCGCTTGACACCGCATCTGGGCAAAGTTCCTGAATCATTTTTATTGCTTTTTGCAACGCAACCAACGCCAAATTTGGGTCCAAACTTTTTTCAAAACGTATGGCAGATTCTGTCCGCAAATCAAAACTATTGGCAGTTTTGCGAATATTGTCTGCCCGAAATGTCGCAGATTCCAAAATAATTGACGCAGTTGTATCTTGAATTTCAGAATTTAACGCGCCCATTATTCCAGCGAGCGCCACTGGCTTTTCCGCATCAGCTATTACCAACATATCTTTGGTAAGCTTTCGCTCATTTCCGTCCAACGTTGTCATATTTTCATCCTGATACGCATTGCGAACAATAATTTTGTTTCCGCTGATTTTCTGCGCGTCAAACGCGTGCATTGGTTGTCCCAATTCAAACAACAAATAATTTGTAATATCAACAATGTTATTAATCGGCCGCACTCCCATTTTGAAAAGTTTTAATTTTAACCAAAGCGGCGATTCGGAAATTTTTATATTATCAATACGGCTGGCCAAATATCGCGGGCACAAATCTTTTGCCTCAACTTCAACACTAATTGATTCTTTATTTGTTGGTTTTATTTTTTCCAAAACATATTCTTCCAATTCTGCGCCATACAAAGCCGCGAGCTCGCGCGCCAATCCATAATGTCCCCACAAATCAGGTCGGTGCGTCATTGATTTATTGTCAACTTCAAACAACGCATCATCCATTTCCAGTGCGACTGACAATGGCGCGCCAACTTCAAATTTATACTCGCTCAAATCCAAAATTTCTTTTTCGCTCTTTGGTGGAAATATTTTGTCAAGACCAATCTCCGTGCTCGCGCAAATCATTCCACGGCTTTTGACTCCGCGAATCGCCGTTTCAACGATTTCAACCAATTCGTTCTGTCCATGCCGCCCCACCAATTTCTTAGCATCACTGCCGCTATCACCAATAACCTGCTCCGCCCTTTTTATTGAAATTGGTGGGGCGGCGTGCCACTGAACCTTTGCTCCGATTTTCGCGAATGCCACTAACATTCCTTCTGTCAAATTAGTGCCGCCGCAAACAACTGTCTCTTTTTCATTGCCCAAGTCAACTTCAACCAGTCGCAATTTGTCAGCGTTTGGATGTGATGAAATCTTCAAAATCTTTCCAACAACAATAGTGTCAAAAGCTTCGCCCAAATATTTAATGCCATCAATTTCAACAGTTGACATTGTAAGTTTTAAACCGATTTCTTTGGCCAATAAATCTTCTGGAAGTTTAACGTGTTGTTTGAGCCAATTGAGCGATATTAACATATTATTTTATTTTTCCTGTATTTATATCCAACTTTAATGTTGTGGCTGCTACAAAAACCTTATCAAAACCATCGGTTGCAAAAGACCAATTATCATTCGTCGTTTTGATTTTATATTTCCACGACAATTTACCGGTTTCCTTATTTATCGCGAGCAAAACATTTTCACCTGCCTTTGCTGCCAAAACCTTCCACAGCTCATCTGCCTGTTGTTTGGTGCATTCTTCGCAGCCAGTAGCGACCCAATGTTTTTTAACACCAATCAAAATTTGCTTTTCCGCAACTTCTATCGCCGCAACCTCGCCTTTTTCAAACGAATACTGCCATAGCGCTTGTCCGTTAACAAGCTGCACTTTATAAATAGTCGCGCCATTATATTCCTCATTGTTTATATTTCCAACCACTAAATATCCAAATTGCGCATCCCACGCGTCAAACGAGAATCTGACACCATCAACCGAATTTATTGACTTTTTAGTTGCCAACGCCCAAACTTTTTCGCATGTTTTTAAATCAATCGCGACAAACTCGCCATTGCCATTTGCCAAAATTCCATTTTCGCCTTTATAAACCCAATAAAAAAGATAAACTTTGTCTTCCAAAAATCCATGCGACCCAAAAACTTTAAATTCTTGGTAATAATCTTTCGTAACAGGGAATTTTGTTCTTATGTCACATTTTTCAAGCATTGCTATTTCAGTTTTTTGAAGATTTAACTTGTTGCCTGTCTTTTTTGTAAATGCAAAAATTGCTGCCCAACATACAACCAGTGCGGTTAAACAAACAATAGCCAAAACAATTAGCGCTGACAATTTCCATTTTTTGCCATTACTCATATTTTAAAACTGCTGCAAAAATCGCAAATCGCCAGATTGCAACAACCTGATGTCGTCAATGCCATATTTCATCATTACCAACCGATTCAAACCAAGCCCAAACGCAAAACCAGAATATTTTTCAGGGTCAACGCCACCATGTTTCAAAACATTGGGGTGAACCATTCCGCATGGCAAAATCTCAACCCAGCCAGAATGCTTACAAACAGGACATCCTTTGCCATTACAAATCAAACAATTAATATCCAACTCAAAACCCGGCTCAACAAAAGGAAAATACCCGGGCCGTAATCTGGTCTTGATGTCTTGTTTCAAAATGCCTTTGAGCAAAAGATTCATCACGGCAATCAAATTGGCCACCGAAATATCTTTATCCACAACCAATCCTTCAAGCTGATAAAAAGTATGCTCGTGCGAAGCGTCTGTTGCTTCATTTCTGAACACACGACCCGGAACAATCGCACGAATCGGCGCGCCGTATTTTTGTAAGGCACGCACCTGAACTGGTGAAGTGTGCGTGCGCATCAGCCAGTTTGCGTGGTCTTTTATGTAAAAAGTATCCTGGCTATCGCGCGCCGGATGATATTGAGGGATATTTAAACCTTCAAAATTATAATAATCAAATTCCAGTTCTGGCCCGTCCAAAACTAAAAAACCCAGTGAGCGAAACATATCTTCCAACTCATACTGGATTTGCGTGCTTGGATGAAAATGTCCAGCCTGGTTCTTTTTTCCCTGCCAACCAGCAGGCAAGCCAGGCAATGTGACATCAACTAAATTTTCAGATAATTTTTTTTCTATTTCAAGTCCTGACAATTCTTTTTCGCGCGCCGCGAAAGCGGCCGCGACATCATTTTTCACTTGGTTCGCAACTTGTCCGATCGCCTTTTTCGCGTCAGCCCCAAGATTTTTAATGTCTTTTAAGATGTCCGTCAAAACGCCTTGTTTGCGACCTAAATATTTCGTGAATATTTTTTTAAATTCATCAATATCTTTTATTGTTGCCAACTCTTTCAGTGCCGCGTTTTTTATTTTTATTAATTTTTCCTCCATAACATTTTAATTTTGAATTTCTAATTTTTAATTTTGAATCAATGTTGAATGTTTCAATGTTTGAATGTTTCAAAATTCAGATTTCGAAATTCAATCAAAATTCTAATTTCAAAATTCAAAATTTATTTAATGGTTGTTTCAACTATTGTTTCTCCATCTTCTAACAATACATCAACCGTTCCTTTTAATAAATGCCGATTAATAACTTCTCCTTTGCCTTGCGGAACTTTTATTGTATCTCCAACAGCTGGCAATTTTTCCGAAAGTTCAAGATAATGCGCTTTTTCAAAATTCAGACAGCACTTTAACCGGCCGCAAACTCCGGAAAGCCGATCAACGCCGCGATGCGCCACCTGCTGCAAATCTGCCAAATCAGACGTTACACTGTCTATTTCTTTACAAAAACGTTGGCAGCAAAGCGCCATGCCGCAACATCCAACATCACCTGACAACCGCGCCTCATCGCGCACGCCGATTTGTTGCAAGCGGATATTTTTCTGAAATTTTTTAATCAGTTCTTTAAGCAATTCACGAAAATCAATTCTGCCATTGGCAATAAACGCGAACGTAATTCTGGAATCGTCAAAAGAAATATGAACATCAACCAGCTTCATGGGCAACTTACATTTTTCCACAAAACGTTTGCACACCTTAAGCATCTTTGTCTTTTCTTTGCGCTGCTCCAAAACTTTATCCAAATCCTGTTTTGTGGCTTTTCGTGTTATCGGCTTAAGCGGCTCTGGCAAATTCGCAAGCTCGGTCTCTGCCAGTTCTAAAAATCCCACAACTTTTCCTATTTCAATACCAAGCTTTGTTTCAACAATTACATAATTTCCCTTGTCAAGCTCTATGCCAGCAGGATTAAAAGAATATATTTTGTCCCATTGAACAAACTGAACTTGAACAAGACGCATAATAATTAAATTTTAAATCTTACAAACCGTCCGATTTCTATTTTTTCTCCGATTTTAGCAATTGCTTCTTTTATCAAATTTTCAATTGTTTTTGTTTCATCTTTTATGAAGCTTTGCTGCAACAAACAACTTTCTTCAAAAAATTTATTTAATTTGCCCTCAATAATTTTTTCTTTTTCAATCACTTCATTGGGCACATCTTCGCGACAAACATATTCAGGAGCGAGCGCAGCAATATGCATCGCAATATCATTTGCCAATTGCTTAAACGCGTCCGTTTTTGCGACAAAATCTGTTTCGCATAAAAGCTCAAGCAAAACTCCAAGCTTTGCATTGCCATGAATATACGCGCAAATAATGCCATCTTTGGTGGTGCGCTCGGCAGTTTTTTTTGCGGCCTTTGCTTCTCCTTTTTTGCGCAAAATTTCAATCGCCGCATTGACATCGCCATTTGATTCGGCCAGCGCTTTTTGGCATTCAGCAATGCCCGCGCCAGTTGTTTCTCTAAGTTGAGAAATCAATTTAAGATCTATTGACATAAATATAAAATTTAAATTTCGGTATTCGGTAATCGGTTTCGAGGCTCGTTTCGGTATTCGTTTAACGTTCTCCGATACGGGCATCGACACCCTCTACCGACTTTACGGTTTCCTTACTTTCTTTCACCGCATTTCCAACGGTTTCAACCAACAATTTAAGCGACTTCGTGGCATCATCATTACCCGGAATTGGATAATCAACGATTTCTGGATTAATATTTGTATCGCAAATTCCAATAACCGGAATATGCATTTTTTTCGCCTCGCTAATGGCTGTCTTGTCTTTTTGGCAATCAACGACAAACAGCGCTGCTGGCAATGCTTCCAACCCCTCCATACCCGCGAGCGCAGTCTCCATTTTTGCTAATGCACGCTCTCTTTCCAACCGTTCTTTTTTCGTGTATTTTTCCCAATCACCTGTTGCCTTGGCAGCTTTTTCTTTTCTAAACTTTTTCAACAAAGCTGAAATTGTTTTAAAATTTGTAAAAGTTCCGCCCAGCCAGCGCTCATTGACATATGGCATTTTCGCGTCAGTTGCAGCTGCCTTGATAATTTCCTTTGCCTGCGGTTTTGTTCCTAAAAAAAGAATTGTACCGCTCTTTGATACAACTTCATTAATAAATTCAAACGTTTGTTCAAGTTTTTCCTGGGTTTTTTCAAGATTAATGATGTGCACACCTTGGCGCTCTCCAAAAATAAACTGCCCCATTTTCGGATGCCAACGCGAAACCTTGTGCCCAAAGTGCACACCTGCCTGAAGCATTTGCTCCATTGTCGGAATTTTGTACATAATAACCTTATTATTAGCTGAAACTCAGTTTATCATTCTTCTTTTATGTAGTCAATGTCTCTGATATCTTCATGCAAATCTCCAACTTTTACGCCGGCAACGGTTTTGTCCTTGGCAACAACGCTGCTCTCTTTGTCCAACTGCTTTGCTTGGGTTATTATAGATTCTGGCTTGTCAATTTTTTCACCTCTTTGTTTTTGCAAATATAAATCCAAATTTATAAAACCGCCATTGTCATCTTTTCGCAAATCAACAAAATCTGACTTGCGCGGAACAAACCCGTCTTTTTCTGCGGTCACATAATAAACATTATTTCCCACCAAAAAGCTATAGCGCCCTTTTGCATCCGTTATCTGCGTGTCCAGCAATTTATTAAATTTTGTATCAAAAACTCTGGTCACCGCACGCCTTACTGGATAACCATTGGTCTGCGCTTTGACAAGTCCCCAATGTTTCAAAATCTGCGGCATCATCAATCGCAAGAACAAACCAAGCCCAACCAAATGCGCGACAAGAATTGCAACAATCCACGGCCGCGGATTTATTGCCAAAGAAATGGCTGTGAAAACCGGCCCAATCAACAAAAGCGCGTATTGCGCGCGACGCAAAATATGTTGCAGAAAAACGCGTTTATTAGAAACAAACTTTTTGTCCGGATCAACCGGAATATTCATTGCCAATGCTTTTTTCTCGGTTATTTTTATTGGCTTGCCATAATATAATTCTGAATAACGTTCGTCAGCCGCAATACCACTAAGCAACATTGACGGAAACGCGTAATCCTGTTTTTGGACAACAATATAATATTCGCCCGGTTCCAAAATAAATTGATAACGCCCATTTCTGTCAGTCACTCGCGTTTGCAATAAACGATTTGTTTTGGCGTCAAAAACGCGCACCACTGCCAAATCAACCGGACGTTTGGTGATTGAGTCGTAAATAACTCCCCATTCTTTTTTGCGACGGCGATACCACAAAACAATTGGCTGGGTAATCAAATACTGCAAATAAGTCGCGACATTGCTAAAAATACTGGCCAATGTCGTGGCAGTTGCAGCAGATGTTGTCACAATAATAGGAACCTTAATTGATTCGTTAATTTTTTCTGCTTTAGGATTGTCCAATACAATTTTTTTCACCTGCAACATTTTTTGCTTGATGGTGCTATCAGGCCGGTTGGCAATTGCCTTGGTTGCTTTTTCTGTGGCTGCGATAACTGGTTTGCTCACTTTTTCAACATCACCAATCACTGAAGTTACAAATTTAGCAATTTTATTCAATGTGTTAACAATCTCAACAACAGGAACTTTTGGCGCACCGCCAGCTGGCGCTGGTTGTTCAGGCCATGCTGGTGGCAGGGCTGGCACTTCTGGCGCGCCACCTTGTGGCACGGGCTGTTCGGGCGCAGGGCCAGCAGGTGGTTGGGGAGCAGTGGGCGGTTGAGGAGCAGCGGGCGGTTGAGGAACTTGCGGTTCTTTTGGCTTTTGCGGCGGTTTTGGTTTTTCTGGCTTTTGCGGCAGCACATTAAATTCATCATTATCAATTACATTCGCACATCCTGGATCAGCCATATCAACCAACCCATCAGCATCATTGTCTAATCCATCTCCGCATTGATAAACAGGTGGCGGTGGTTGTTCTGGAACCTTTGGTTGTTCTGGAACCTTTGGCTCTTCTGGCTTTGGGGCTTCTGGCTCTGGCTCGGCCGGTGGCGGGGCTGGTGGTGGTGGCGGTGGGGGCGGCAATGGCAATCCTCCGCCGCCGCCACTGATTGTCGCGGCGCTCAATTCTGAACTATAAGCAGTTTCAGTGCCTGCTCCATTTTTCGCTTTTACTTTAAAAACATATGTGGTACTGGCCGATAATCCTGTGAATGTATAGCTAACAGCTGTTGTCCAGCCAGAATTTTCATTTGTTGTAGAATTCAAAGCATAAAATTCAGTGCCAGCTGGATTGGAATTGGCGCTCCAACCAATGGTGATTGACACTGTTGTTGCGCCATCTTTTGACAAAGTATTTGGAACATTTGCTAAAGTATAAACAGCCGCATTTGCCGACGACAAAGCCGTTTCTGTTCCATCACCATTTTTTGCTTTTACTTTAAACTGATAGCTTGTATTTATTGAAAGTCCAGTCACTGTCACACCGCTCGCGCCGCCCCAAACAGTATATGTTTGCCACACAGCTGAATCGCCCAAGATTCCATCTGCTTGCACATATTTGCTGCCACTAACTTCTTGAATCGCGTATGTTGTATTTGAAGGATTGGAATTTTGATTGATTACAACTTTCAACGTTGTTGATGTATCTGCTGAAACCGTTGGCGCGCTCGGTGTATTTGCAGAAGAATATGCGCTTGCAAATGAAGACGCAATGCCCTCGCCACTTGCATTCACCGCACGAACATAGACTGTCCAACTCGCATTGGCAGCCGTTGTCTGTGTATATTGACTGGTAGCACTGCCAACGGCCGCGATTAAACTATCATCTGAAGATTTATAAACATTATAATCAGTCGCGCCGCTTACATCATTCCAATCCCAAGTAATTGAGCTTGTTGTATTTGCTATATGAGTCAAACCAGTTGGCTGTGCTGGTCCTGTTGTCTCATTACTTGTTTCTGGCCTATCAGTAGAATTAAATTCACCGTCGCCATTAAAGGTCGCTGAACGAAATTTATAGCATGTATCAGCGGACAAAGTAGTTACGGTATATGGCGATGCTGGCATAACGCTTGCATTGTTATAAACGGTCGTATCATATGTTCCATCGCAGCCAGTATCTCTATAAATCCCAAAACCGCTTGGAGCTGGCGTTGGGCTTGTCCATGTTAAATTAATTTTATAACTGCTTTTATCAGTAGCTTCTGTTGCGGTGAACGCGCTTACTTGGCTTGAATAAGTATACTTGCTTGTGGTGCCACTAAAACCAGTTTCTGTTCCTTCACCATTTTTAGCCTTAACTCTAAAAGTATATTGGGTATTGGACGTAAACCCTGATACGACCTTTGTCCCCCATACACTTGATGTCGCCCAAACAGCCGAATCACCAAGCGTCCCATCTGCCTGAACATATTTATTGAGTGTCGTTTCTTGAATGGCATACTGTGTTGTGGCCGGATTGTTATCAGCGCTAATTGACACATTGAAAGCGGTTGTTGAATTAGGCATGACCGTTGCGCCGATAGGAGTTTCGGCCAACGTATATTTATTCACATCAACAACCGTCAAACCATTACCATAACTATCAACTGCCCAGATTTTGAAATAGTATTGAGTATTTATTGATAACCCAGTAATAGTCGTTGACGTTGCTGTCACTAATGCCAAATTAGAATCATCACTATTATCCCATTCAATCGCGGTTCCTGTCCTATTTTGGACGTCTGACTGATTTGTGCCATACCAAATTTCATAATGCGCCTGCGAAGGCAACGCGCCCCAATTTGTTTCTGTCGCAACCGCGGTCCAACCTAATGCAGCTGAATTTTTCGCAACAGAATTCACTGACAAAGTTGTCATACCTCCACTCGGCGCAACATTATCCAATGTGAACGTTATACCAGAAGGGTCTCCTGTCCATGTACCATCATACGGCAAAACGCCAATACAATAAGTTCCATCGCCGGTCGCTGCATCAGTAGCAGATAACCAATCAAACTGCACTGTATTCGCGCCTGAAGAAGTTGTAATCCAGCCGCTCGCATTACCAATCTGCTTGGCATTATCATTTTCCACTTTTGGGTCGCCATAAGTAGCTGTGGTATTTGCGTCCGTTTCGTCAATTGTTGCTTTGTTTGCCCCAGGACAAGCTCCGGCCTGATAAGCAACGTATAAACTGTTATCCTCTCCGCCAGCGTCAGATACTGTGACAGACACATCAACACTACCCGAACCATCGGTCTTTTGGGCCGCACTATTCATAACGGCAACTGGAATCGCCGCGTGCGCAGGCAACATTAAAGGCAGCCAATATGGTAAACCAATTGTACCGCAAATTGTCACGACGATAAGCAAAAACCATTGAAATTTTCGTTCAACTTCTCGCGCGATTCGCATAAATTGTTTATAGTTATATTTTACCATTTTGCGAATCGCGCGACAACAATTTTTCTGTGCATAACCCAAAACAAAAAACGCCAGCTATGGCATCTAAAATAAATCCAACCAACATTCAAAATTAAAAATTAAAAATTCGAAATTTTTATATTTGGTGGGCCGGGTAGGATTTGCACCTACGAAGGCAATGCCAGCGGATTTACAGTCCGCCCCAGTTGACTACTTTGGTACCGACCCACAATTTACGTTAATTAATTTTTTAAACGCAACACCTCCCTTATATGCTTTTATCTGCAACTCTCTCTTGTGTGCATCCTGCCTAGTCGAGTGATTCTCTGCATAAACAATACTCCACGGAATGCCTCGGCGTGTTGACCGAACTTTTCCCTTATTATGATCAACGAACCTCTTATTTAAATCTTCCGTATGTCCAATATAATAATGCCGCAAACATTTGCTGAACAGAACATACGTTTTGAACATACATTTTCAATTGCCAGCGGATTTATGCCGCCTCTGGCGGCACACGGCAGTCCGCCCCAGTTGCCTGCCCCGTCACCGGCGGGGACTACTTTGGTACCGACCCGCAATTGAGAATTTTTAATTTCTAATTTTTAATTTTAAATCAATTTTAAAGCAGTAATGTTCAATGTTAGAAAGTGTTTCAGCTGCGGCGTTGTTCTTGTATAAAAATTAATCATTAAACTTTCATTAAAAATTACAAAATTAAAAATTAAAAATTACTTTACGCTGGAGCCGATGACCGGGGTCGAACCGGTGACCTACTCCTTACCATGGAGTTGCTCTACCAACTGAGCTACATCGGCCTATTTCAAAGTTCCTCAATGCGCCGTTGATATTCGCCGAGCTTTTGATTGTCCGGGTTCACTTGTTCCATTCTCTTGCACATTTCCCATGCCAGCGATTTATTGCCAGATATTATACTGTTTTCTAACAATAAATCAATCACCTTTGGATTATTCGGCGAAAGTTTGTATGCCTTTTGTAGCGTTACCAACATTTCATCACGCTTGTTAACAGCAGAATAAGCGCTGGCAAAATTCAACAAATCTTCCACAACTTTTCCGGTATCATTTTTAGAATCTTTCAAAACCAATTTTAACAAGCACTTATAAATCTGAATGGAATGGTCAAATTCTTTCTTTAAAAAATAAAGCTTTGCCAAACCGCGATATGCCTCAACGTTCTGCGCGTCACAACTCAACACGTCAATAAAAATTTTTTCCGCTTCGCTAAATTTTTCCTCTTTTAAATTCTGGCTGGCGCTGTCCAAAAGTTCGCGAAGATAAACTGACCGTTTCATTTTTTTCTTTTTTTCAATCTCCTCGCCCGTCTTATATTTTTTTTCCAAATCCATCAATTTCTTGCGCGCGTTGCCAATTTTTTTCTTAATCAATGCAACCAGCGGCGCGCAAAAATTACGAATCTTTCTTTTCATGCGAACTGAACCGCGATTCAAACGTTCGCGCAAAATCCTGTCGCGCACCCGCGCCTCTTTCTCCTCTTTGATAGTGTCCACATTAAGAATTTTTATCTGCGGCAACCGTCTGATAATTATGAAAACAATGCCAACAACGCAGAGAATGATTACGCCGATGTAAATTGCTGTTGTCATAAACTTTTAACCTACAAGCTACTTTGCTACCTGCCATTCTTCATCTTAACAATTCGCTAAACTAACTTCAAGCTGTCTCAATAATTTTTTGAAATTTCTTTTTGTTTTTGTATGGCCCAATAATGGCTAAATTTAAAAGTTTTTTGTCAAAAATTTCATTTGCCATTTTTTTAATTTCACTTGGCCGAACTTTCATTAACCGCGCAATCTTTTGGTCAGGGGTCATTGTTTTTTTCAAAAGAAGCGCCTGTTTGCCAAACCAGCCAGCCACATCTGACGAGTCCTCCATTGACAACAAAATTTTGCCGCGTAAAAATTCCTTAGCATCTTTCAGCTCCTTCGCGGCTACGCCATATTTTTTTATTTTTTTCAGTTCGCTCAAAATCACTTGCAGCGCTTCGTCAATTCTCACGCGGTCCAACCCAGCTCTGACAATCATGGCTCCAATATCTTGATACGGATCCATAGCGCACCGCACAAAATAAGCCAGCCCACGGCGCTCGCGCACTTGAATAAACAATCTTGAACTCATGTTGCCGCCCAAAATCACGGCCAACAAATTTGCTGCTTCCAATTTGTCAGATTCATAACCTGGCCCTAAAAATCCCAATGCCAATTGAACTTGATTCGTTTTTTTAAACATCAAATCAACACGCGACTGTTTTTGCGTAGGAACAAATTTTTCAAAGCCAGCGCCATTGAAAACTTTTTTGCCAAAATGTTTCAAATAATATTTTTTAATCAGTTTCTCAATATCACGCGGAATTTTACCAGCAACAACAACCACTGTGCGCTTGGGCGAGTAATACGCATTTTTAAAGTTCAGCAAATCTGCGCGGCTTACTTGCCGCAGCATTTCTTTTTCGCCGGCAACTTCTCTTGCCAAAGTGCTTCCTTTATAAATCAAAGTTTCAACGCGGTCTTCAATGTACATCAGCGGATTATCATGGTACATATTAATCTCTTCAATAATCACGCCCTTTTCACGTTCCAATTCTTTTTCATCAAACATTGAATTCAAAATCATGTCTGACAAAATCTCGCAACCAAGCTCCAATTTTTCATGATTTATTTTTACATAATATCCAGTAAAATCTTTTGACGTCATGGCATTAAACTCCGCGCCAAAACGATCCAGCTCCTTGGCAATCATCAAAGTTGTTGGTCGTTTTTTCGTACCTTTAAACATCATGTGCTCAATAAAATGCGCAGCGCCGGTAAGGTTATCCGGCTCATAACGCGAACCAACTTCAAAAAAGAAAAAAATCGTCGCGGCCTCAGTGCCTTTCATCGGCGCAGTAATCAATCGCAAACCATTTGAATATTTTTTGAATTTATATTTAGACACCATAAAAGTTTAGTCCATTAACGAGGCCTTTTTCACATCAATCTGCGACCGCTTCCACTTGAGATGGTCTAACAACTGATTAAACCAACTTGATATTGCGTTATAAATCGCGTTCATTCCCATCATTGTTTGCTCTGGAATTTTTAAAATAGATAGCTGCACCATTTTTTCATGCAACAAAATCGCGGTCTCTAATCTGTCCTGTGTAGTTTGCGCAAAAATTTTTCCATCTTCAACGGCATCGCTAAAAACTTGCATTGCCTTGGCAATGTTGTAATCATACTGCGCCAAAGCTGAATCAACTTCATCGGGCAGCTCGTCCATCACCATTGCCTGCGCTTCTGCGATTTTTTCATCCGCAACTCCCAAAAGATAGTTCACTTTTGCTTCTTTTTTCAATGTTAAAAACATTCTGACACGCTCTGCAACAACATCTGTCCAATACCAAAAAGAATCTGGCAAAATTCCAGCCGGAACCTCGCTCTGTATTGATGACCAAAAATCATCAGCAGCCAGCGCAGGTGACGCCAGCGCGAGGCAGACCACAACGATACATACAGTTTTTTGCGCGACTGTCATACTGGGTTGATAATTTTTAATTTTTAATTTTTGAATTTTTAATCAAATTCTAATGATTAAATTTTGAAACAAAACAACTCTTGCATTATTTAAACATTCAATATTCTATCCTTAAAAATTCATTTAAAATTAAAAATTAGAAATTAAAAATTTTATATTCCTATTTTACCACAATCTTTTTATTTGTGCTATAATTTAATCAAACAAAAACACTTCTTCGCGAAGCGCTACGAAGTGTAAAACCCCGCCTTATCGGCAGGCGCGCAAAAATAAAAACAAATTGTGGCTGACAATATTTTTTTACAATTCAGCGAATTGCTTGGAATAGTTGTTTTAATTGCGTTAATAATCCGCCTTTTGCGGCAGCCGCTTATTATTGCGTATCTTATCAGCGGCGCGATTATTGGCCCATTTTTTTTGCCTAATGGCGAGAGCTTATACGCGCCGCTGGCAAAATTTGGAATCATTTTATTATTGTTCATCGCTGGACTAAACATCAATCCAACATTCCTTAAAAAAGTCGGCAAAGCAGCATTTCTCGCCGCAACGGCGCAAGTTCTTTTTACCGGCGCAATTGGTTTTATTATTTTGCAATTTTTTGATTTTTCAATTGCGACATCAATATTCCTTTCAATTGCAATCACTTTTTCCAGCACAGTCATCATCACAAAACTTTTAGCAGACAAAGGCGACACCGAAACAATCTACGGCAGATTTTTGCTGGGATTTTTGTTAGTGCAGGACATCATCGCGGTCATCATAATGTTGTTTTTGACAAATGTGCACACAGCTGACTGGCATTCAACTGTGCCAGCGGTTTTGGTAAAAGCGTGTGCCATTGTCGGATTTATTTATTTGCTGGCAAAATACGCGATTCCGTTTTTGCTGAACAAAATTGCAAAATCGCCTGAAACACTTTTTATTTTTACAATCGCGTGGTGTTTTGTGATTGCCAGTTTGGTACGGCTGGCCGGATTGTCCTTGGAAATCGGCGCCATAATCGCGGGCGTGTCGCTTGGCGCATCGCCATACCAAATGGAAATTTCCAGCCGCGTAAAACCATTGCGCGACTTTTTCCTTATTCTGTTTTTCATTGTTCTTGGCAGTGAATTGCGAATCGGCTCAATCCAACAAATTTTGTGGCCGGCCATCGCGTTGATTTTGTTCATCATCGTCGTTCAACCGATAATTTTATTTTTAATTTTGCGATGGCTGAAATTTACCAAACGAGACAGTTTTTTGTCGGCCTTGGCAGCTGCGCAAGTCAGTGAATTTGGTTTTATTTTAATTTTCAAAGCGTTTGAGATTGGTTATATCAGCAGTAGCGCAATGACGCTGCTGACTTCCATCGCGCTTATCACAATAATAATTTCGTCATATCTTGTTTCGTACAACGAGTCGCTCTACCAAACGCTACGCCCGTTTTTGAAACGATTTGGCAAAGACCATCATGTGCCAGCTGACGTCGGTGAGCAGCAATATGACATCTGGATTTTTGGTTATCACAGAATCGGCGCAAAACTTGGCGATGCTTTGTTGGAAAAGAAAATGCTTTTTGCTGCGGTTGACTATGACCCCGCGGCGCTGGATGTATTGGCTGAAAAAAACGCAGCAACGTTTTTTGGCGACGCGGCAGATGTGGAATTTTTGGACGAATTACCTTTGAAAAACGCCAAGATGATAGTTTCAACAATCCCGCAAATTGATGATACTTTAACTTTAATCAAAACAATCCGTAGGCATAACAAAAAAGCAACTGTTATTGTTTGCTCATACAATTCACAAGACGCGAAACTTTTATACAAACATGGCGCGGATTTTGTGGTTTTACCAAGTTTATTGGGAGGGCAATATTTGGGCGAACTTTTGAAAAAGAAAAATTGGGGCAGAAAAACTTTTGAGGCGTTGCATAAACAACAACTCAAAGAATTGACAACAACCTGATTCAGCGATAAAATATGGTTTATCAAACATATGTGCTAAAAAGTTTATCAGATGGCATTAGATATGTTGGCAGCGGAGAATCGGCAGAAGAACGCCTTCGCAGACACAATAAAGGCGACTGCAAATTTACGAAAGGGCATTGTCCGTGGATAATCATACATACAGAAAATTATCCAACAAAAAGCGAATCAATGCGTAGAGAAAAATTTTTAAAATCAGGACAAGGTCGCAAATGGCTTAATGAGCAAGGAATTAAATAAAAAATTTAAAAGAGGATCGAGCTCGGGGATCGTCTAATGGCAGGACAGTGGCCTTTGAAGCCATGAATTGGGGTTCGAATCCCTATCCCCGAGCTCGATCCTTTTTCTTTTCCAATAATATTCGGCCTTTTGCGCCGTAGGCGCACTCGCCTGCGGCGAGGAAGCCATGAATTGG
>JACRDX010000016.1 GCA_016212745.1 Candidatus Falkowiibacteriota bacterium
GTTAAATACCGCGATAACACAGGCCAGCTCAATTTTGTCGGGTCCCCTGCTATTTTTTCCAAACTCGCCTGCGCGTCCAAACGTTTGCGCACTTCTTTTTCAATAGATAAAATTTCACCTTCAATCGCTTGATATTGCTGGCGCAAATTGCTTAACATTGTGTTAAATTTCAATTCTGAAGCATGCGTCTGCGCCAACAAATTTTGTTTTGTATATGTCTGTTCATTCAAATCCTTGCGCCTATTTTGCAGTTTTGTCTTCATGTCCTCGTAAGCCAACTTTCGCTCTGACACTTGTTTATGCTTTTCCTGCAACTCTGCCTTAGCTGTCTGCAAAGCATGCAAACTGCCGCTCAATTCGCCCTGCACTGTTTCTAAATACTGCAAACGGTTATAAAAGTCGGAAAAGTTATTGTAAGCAGCCGCTATTTCCACATAACTCCTGCCATCTTCTGTATAAAGCGAACGAATTAGTTCAGCAAGGATTTTTTGCTGTTTTTTAATGGATTTTTCCTTGTCCGCGATAGTTAAATTTAATGACTCAATCTCTAAATTAATTGTAGCCAATTTTTCCTCTGTGGCCTTAATATCCAATTCAACTTGCGCGATTCTGTTATCCAAAATCGCCATTTGATTGGATAAAGACACTGCTTCTAACCGCTTTTTTTGTATTTTTTCCTTATAATCACCTATACTTTTCTCCAATAAATCAATCTTGGCGCGTTTTTCCGCTATTTGTTGATTAAGCGCGTCAACTTCATCAATGGCTAACGCAAACAGGGGCTGAATTAGCAGTCCTAGCAATATCGCGCTGACAAAAAAATACACGGCCTTTTTCATAATTTTTTAAATGCTTCAGTCAATCGTTCCACGGTTTTTTCTCTGCCAAGCACCTCGGCAATTTCAAACGGCCCAGGAGAATTTTCCTGACCTGATAAAGCCACGCGCATAGGCCAGAGCACGCTTCCGGCACTAAGCTCTTCTTCTTTAATCCACTCCCCTATTTTGGCTTCTAAATTTTCTTTAGTCCATATTTGAACAATTTTTGTACTCAATAAAATTTCAGATAATAATTTTAGATTTTTTTCTGTTTCTTTTTTTGTGGATTTTTTCCATACTAAAATTCCCGCGTCATAGTTCAATTTGTCAATAAAGACAAATTTGAGCGCTTCTGAAATTTGGCTTAAATTAGCCACTCTCCCCCGCTCCAGGGCCACCACGCCCTCTAACCATTTTTTATACTCATCAGTTATTTTTCTATAGTCCTTTATCAACCGCGCTTCAATTAAAAACGGCACACATCGTTCAACCAATTCAGACAAATTCATCTGACGAATATATTGTTCATTATACCAATCTAATTTTTGCAAATTAAACACAGCGCCGGACTTATTTACTCGGCTTAAATTAAACTCTTTGACCAATTCGTCAAGTGTAAACAGTTCTTTATCTGTGCCAGGATTCCAGCCCAAAAATGCCACAAAATTTATCATTGCCTCTGGCAAATATCCTTTGGCTTTGTAATTTTCCACAGCCACATCGCCCTGTCGTTTGCTTAACTTTGACTTATCTGGATTGAGCAAAAGCGGCAAATGCGCGAATTCCGGCGCTTTCCAGCCAAACATTTTGTATAATTGAATGTGTTTTGGCGTGGACGAAAGCCATTCTTCGCCGCGAATGACGTGAGTTATTTTCATCAAATGGTCGTCTACAACTACGGCGAGATGATAAGTCGGGTATCCATCGGCCTTGAGAATAACTTGGTCGTCAATTAGTTCATTTTTGAATTCCACCTCGCCTTTTATCAAATCATTGAGCTTTGTTATCCCCTCTTTTGGTATTTTCATGCGCACAACATGCGGTTCGTTGGCTTTAAGACGTTTTTCAATTTCCTCTTTTGATAAATTGCAACAATGACGGTCATAGCCAGTCGGCATTTTATTTAATTCCTGCATTTTGCGCAATTCATCCAAACGTTCTTTTGAACAAAAACAATAATACCCGTGGCCTTTTTTAATCAACTCATCCACGTGTTTTTTGTAAATATCAAGTCGTGTGGACTGGATATATGGCCCGCAATCCCCTTTTTGCGTAATCTTGCCCATTTTATCCAAGTCAACGCCCTCATCCGGCCTTAAGCCAGCCCAAGCCAGCGAGCGAACAATGTTTTCAATCCCGCCTTCAACAAAACGCTCTTTGTCAGTATCTTCTATCCGTAACGCAAAAACTCCGCCTTGTTTTTTAGCAAATAAATAAGCGTAAAGCGCGGTTCGTAGTCCGCCTACATGCAAAAAACCGGTTGGACTCGGAGCAAATCTTGTTTTTATCATATGCGACTTAGTACAATCCCACAGGCCACAGCAACATTAAGCGACTCGGCGCTTCCTGAACCCTTAATAGTATACTTTTTATCAGTCAATTTTTCAAGTTCTTTGCGTATCCCATGTGACTCACTGCCGAACACATACACGCATTTTTTATCTTTTATCTCTCTATCTCTTATCTCCTCGCCGTTCATCTCCAAACTCACCATCTTATATCCCCTCTTCTTCAAATCCTCTAACGTTCTAACTAACCCCTCACTCTCAAAAATATTTACTCTAAAAATAGATCCCATGGTGCTTCGCACGACCTTGTCGTTGTATGGATCCACCGCGTCTTCGGATAAAATAATATTTTTCACGCCAAACCAGTCAGCTGTGCGGATGATTGTGCCAAGATTGCCCGGGTCTTTCACGCCATCAAGGCAAATTATTGGAGTCCCATCCAACAAGTCGTCTATCATCACATCTGGTTGAGAAACAATAGCCAAAACGCCCGGAAATGTGTCAGTTGTTTTTATTTTATCAACATCAAGGCGCCCGCAAAATTCATATTGCACATTTTTAATATCACAATATCCTAATATCTTTTTAATATCTGCTTCATCTCTTTTGTTTCCTTCAACTACCACCAAAATTACTTCCGCGCCAGAGTTAAGCGCCTCGCTTA
>JACRDX010000018.1 GCA_016212745.1 Candidatus Falkowiibacteriota bacterium
AGCATCAGGGCTTTTCAAAATTTCTCCAGTGGACAAACCAGCCCAAAGCGTTTTGGGCGATTTCAAATCCAATGTCACAGCAGTCACCAACCGGCTGTCATTTCCAGTGTAATACACTTTGTCCCACTTACGCGCGCAATCTATTGTTTTTTTCAACCAACTGTCAACGGCCGCGTAAATCGTGCAATGCGCAGTCGGCTCAATCGCGATTCCGCGCGTCACTCCGATTGTCAGCCCGTAATTCCACCCAGCTCCGCTATTATACGAAAAAAGCATGCCATGTTTTCGCGTTCCAATATAAATTGCCTTTTCATCAACAGGGTCAAATTCCATCATCAATGTTTCAGCCGCGGAAATTGTGCCAACCGTCGCGCCCGGCGTCATTAAACTGGAACTATTTGTCCATGTTTCACCAAAATCCTTAGAAACAAAAATGCCAGCTTGACTAGCCATTGTTTCTGTTTTGCTTGTAATTTGTATGCACCCTGTGACGCCGAACAAAACAACGGCGCTGATCAGCAACATTAAACCTTTTTTAAACATATTTTTTATTTTAATTTTAAATTCCTAACATTGCGCTTTCAATGCTCATTTTCAAATTCGCGTTTGTGCTTAACAATTTTTTCAGGTCAAACACGGCCAGTATTGTTTTGGACAATTGTTCAACTGTTTTTTTGTCAGCAATTTTTTTAAATTCTTCTTCCGCGAAAACATTTGTTGTTAATTGATCTTGCCCAATTTTGAACAGCAACAAATCTCTTAACACGTTTGTCAAATTATCCAAAAAAATCTTCCAGCCATTTTTATCATTGCCAAATTTTTCAGCCATTGCGCCAGAAAATTGAAGTTGCCCCAACTGGTCAGCGTCAATAAAATTCAACGCCTTTTTAATTTCCTCCTTATAGCGTTCGTAATATTCTACGTTATGCGACAGTTGAACGGCCAGCGTTGGCAAACCTTGACTTACTCGCGATAATTCATTAGCAATACTTCTTTGCGCGCCACTATTTAACAATCCTTTGTAAATTTCAGTGTTTTGTGTTGGAAAAAATCTTATTTCCTGACATCGCGAATAAATGGTGGCCAAAACCGAATCTTTATGCGGCGCTATCAAAATTATAACTGTCTTTTCTCCGGGTTCCTCAATTGTTTTTAACAAAGCATTACTGGCTTCGGCGCCCAATGCTTCCGCGTTCGGAATAATTATTATTTTATACGAATCGCTAAACGCTCGCTTGGAAATTTTATCAATCAATATGCGCGCCTGGCCAACTGAAATCAAGTCAGCCACCTTTTCTCCTTCTTTTTTTGCCTCACGCTCCAACCAATAAACATCAGGATAAATGTTTCTTTTCCACTCGCGACAACGCGGACATTCGCCGCATGGCAGCACAATATTTTCTTTTTTAAATTCAATTGAGCGCCGCTGGTCGCAAATTATGCTATTTGCAAAATATTTGGCAATTGTTGTTTTGCCGCTCAATCGTGGACCAGTGAACAAATAAGCATGCGCCAATTTGTTGTTAACAATGCTTTTTTGCAAAAAAGAAATTATCTTGGCGTGTCCGATTATTGGCCAATTAAATCCAACTTCCATATCAATATTTTAGCACACTCTTAATTTGACAACAACACATTTAGCGTTTCTCTGGCGCAGCGCTCCCACGTAAACAAGGTCGCGCGGACTTTTCCTATCTCAATATACATTTTCCTTTTTTCTTCATTAAACAAAATTGTGGATAATCCGTCTGCAATGTTTTCAATATTCAGCGGATTAACCAGCAATGCCGCGTCACCAACAATTTCCGGCAAACTGGTTGTGTTTGAACAAACAACCGGACAACTAACTGACATGGCTTCAAGCGGCGGAATTCCAAATCCTTCGTACAGAGTCGCGAAAAGTAATGCGCCAGCACGGCGATATAAAAATCCAAGCTCTTCTTTACTAATCCAATCCAACAAAACAACGTCAGCTTTAAGATTATTTTTTTCTATGGCATTAAGAATTTTTTCATAACCAAAACCAGGTCGGCCGGCTAGAACAAATTTAAACCCAGCTGACTGATTTTTTTCTTTTACTTTGCCAAAGGCCTCAACCATGCGCCAA
Source organism: Candidatus Falkowiibacteriota bacterium (assembly GCA_016212745.1). Taxonomy (GTDB): domain Bacteria; phylum Patescibacteriota; class Patescibacteriia; order UBA11705; family JACRDX01; genus JACRDX01. The sequence continues at coordinate 2,108 of JACRDX010000018.1, forward strand.
ACATTTTTCTTTTCTTCTAGCCGTCCGACAAATAGCACAAACGGTTGTTCGCTAATTTTTTTAATTTTGTCAGCCACGCAGCCAATTTTATCCATTGGCGCGACAAATCCAATATGCGTCACAACAATTTTTTCCGCCGGAATTTTATAAATGTCCATAATTTCTCGTTTTGAAAATTCTGAAACAGTAATAATTTTTGTTGCGCAACGTTTTATGGTTTTTATCGCAAAACGATGATACGCAATGTCCGGCCATTTATAAAATTCTGGAAATCGCTCAAAACCAATGTCATGAATTGTCACGACCGTATGGCTCGGATTAACCAATGGCAAAGTGTGGGCCGGCACAAACAAAACATCGGGTCGTTGACCCATTAACATTTCTAGGGTTAAACGTCCCAATGTCCAAAATTTTGGCAATGGCCATTTTAAAATTTTCTCATGAAAATTATCAGGACAAACGGCTAGTTCACCAACCAGCGGCTGGTCAGTATATAAAAAATATTGATTTTCGCGATCAATTTTTTTAAATTCCTCAATCAAACAGTACGAATACCATTCAACTCCGGTTTTAAATTTTTTATTGGCGCGAGAAGCGTCCACTCCAATTAGCATAATTAAATAAATTCGGCTATCGGTTGTGGCATCGATGCTTGTATCGGCTAACGGTTGACGTTAAACGAATACCGAAACGGACATCTAAACCATTTACCGACATCCGACTTTTTATCTGGTTGCTAAAATAGATCGTTTATAAAGTTCCAAATTATCCAACGCTACTCCCGTTCCTTTTGCCACGCACAAGGACGGGTCATCTGCTAAATAAACTGGCACGCCGATTGCTTTGGAAAGCAAAGTATCAATATTTCGCAACTGGCTTGAGCCGCCAGCCATTATAATTCCTTTATCAATAATGTCTGCTGAAAGTTCAGGCAGTGTGTTTTGTAAAACCTCTTTAACTGTTGAAATAATTCCTTCCAATTCTTTTTGTAATGCTTCTGTAATGTCATTGGAATTCACAGCAACTGTTTTTGGCAAACCCGTAATCATGTCGCGTCCGCGCACTTTCATTACCGCTGGATTTTCCATATACATCGCAGAACCAATCTCTATTTTTATATCTTCAGATGTTTTTTCGCCAATTGCCAAATTATATTTTCGGCGAATAAATTCTGAAATTGCCGCGTCAAACCTGTTACCGCCAATTCTGACCGACCGACACGCCACAATTCCACCCAATGAAATAACTGCTGCCTCGGTCGTGCCGCCTCCAACATCAACAATCATATGGCCAGACGGACTTCCAATTGGGATATTCGCGCCAATTGCCGCCGCGATTGGTTCTTTAATAATGTACGCGGCTTTTGCTCCGGCGGCAATGGTCGCGTCTATTACCGCGCGGCGCTCCGTTGAAGTAATACCAGCCGGCACCGCGACCATGACTTCTGGCCTAAACAACCGCAAACCACCGAGCGCTTTGTTAATAAAATATCTTAACATTGCCTCTGTAATTCTGTAATCGGCAATTACGCCGTCTTTAAGCGGCCGCACCGCAACAATAGAATCTGGTGTGCGGCCGATCATTTC